>PEWM01000019.1 GCA_002779455.1 Deltaproteobacteria bacterium CG07_land_8_20_14_0_80_60_11 | reverse complement strand
CGGGGCCACTTCCACGGCCAGGCCGGTTAGGGCCGGATGGTCAGGATTGCGGGCCAGGACCCGCACCTCCCGGCCCGCGGCCAGGAGTTCCGCCACCACCGCCCGGCCCACGAAGCCGGTGCCGCCGGTCACCAGGGTTTTGCCGGGAGAAGGGTTTCCGGTTTTCAGTTTCCGGTTTTCGGTAACGGGTGAAGTCATGCTCTTGTCAAAATACCTAGATTAGGAACGGCGCCCTAATCGGGAGTTAGGGTTTTATGGCGCCCCTTATGGAGTTCAGGGCCGCGGTTTAACCTCAAGTGAGGCGTTTAGCTGCGTAGGGCGCGTCTCACGCGCCATTCTTGGGGCGTAACACGCTACTTCAATATTATTGGGCCGGGTAAATTCCGCCCTGACGACAAAAAAATGCCGTCGTGGCATTGAATGGCAATGGGCTAAAGAGGGATATCGACCCCTGATCGCACCCGGGTCAGGCTTCCGGCGTTTTGAGCGCCTGCACATAAGCCCCCAGGGCCATCAAGGGGAAACAGTCCCGATAGAGGTGATAGCGAATCATGAAGTGGTTGGGGAAGCCGGTGCCGGTAAAGTGCGCCTCGTCCCAGCGGCCCTGGCTGTTCTGGGTCTTGACCAGGTAGTCGACCCCCGCCTTCACTTCCGGGGCCTGGACTTCGCCCGCGGCGAGGAGCCCCAAGAGGGCCCAGGCGGTCTGGGAGGCGGTGGACGGCCCCTGGCCCATGAGTTCCGGGTGGCGGTAGGACTCGCAGACCTCGCCCCAGCCGCCGTCGGGGTTCTGGCGGGCCTTGACCCAATTCACCGCCCGCTGGACGTAGAGCCGGCTCATGTCCTCGCCGATACGTTGCAGGGCCGTCAGCACGGACCAGGTGCCATAGAGGTAATTAACCCCCCAACGGCCCCACCAGGGGCCCTCGGGGTGCTGGGTGCGGCGCAGGAAGGCCAGGGCCCGGTCGGCCGCGGGGTGGTCCAGACCGTGGCCGAAGGCCCCCATCATCTCGAGGATGCGGGCCGTGATATCCTCAGTGGGCGGGTCCACCAGGGCCTTCAGGTCTCCGAAGGGAATGGCGTTGAGCCACTCCTTGGTATTATCCTTATCAAAGGAGGCGAAGCCGCCGTTTTTCGACTGCATACCCAGACACCAGTTGATGCCCCGCTGCAGGGCCGCCTCGTGTTTGGCCGCGTCCACCAAACCCTCCTTGAGGGCCACCAGGACCATGGAGCTGTCATCGACGTCGGGATACCAGTTGTTGTGAAACTCGAAGGCCCAGCCCCCCGGCGGCAGGTCCGGGCATTTGACGCACCAGTCCCCGGGCTTGAAAATCTGTTGGGCCAGCAGCCAGGAAGTGGCCTGGGTCATGGCGGGATGCTCCGGGGGCAGGCCCGCCGCCACCAGGGCCCGGACCGCCAGGGCGGTGTCCCACACCGGGGAGATGCAGGATTGCAGCCAGGTCCGGTCATCCTTCTCCAGGGTGAAAAATTCCAGGGCCTGCAACCCCCGGCGCACCACCTCGTGGCCGTTGGCGTATCCCAGGGTGGACAGGGCCATGAGGGAGTTGACCATGGGCGGCTGGATGCCGGCCCAGTCACCACTATCCTCCTGGTGTTCCAGGATCCACTTCTCGGCTTGCTTGAGCGCAAAGTTCCGGGGCCAGGGGAGCCGCATCCAGGCGTAGAGCTTCAGAATCCGGTCCAGGATGACAAACAGGTTTTCCAGGGGGGAAGATTCGCGTTTCCAGGCCACCCGGTGCTGGGAGAACGGCTCGTCGGAGGACAGGAAAAGTTCCCGGATCCCCTGCTCCGGCGGCAGGGGCCGGACCGGGCGCTTGGCCATGATGATCATCAGGGGGACCACCGTGGCCCGGGTCCAACTGGAGAATTCATAAATGCTCAGCCCGGACCAGGGGGGGAGCAGCATGAACTCCACCGGCAACAGCGGGATCCCGTCCCAACTGACCTGGCCGAACAGGGCCAGGAAGATGCGGGTAAAGACTCGGGTCTTCAGGGCGCCCCCCCGGGAGAGGACAAACTCCCGGGCTTTGAGCAGGCGGGGGTCTGCCGCCGACAGGCCCGCCATTTTCAGGGCCAGGTAGGCTTCCACCGTGGTGCTGATCTCGCCCCGGTCACCATGCCAGAGGGACCAACCGCCGTTGGCGAGCTGTTTGTCCAGGATATCCGCGGCCATCCGGGGCGCCTTGGACTCGTCCAGACCCAAAAACCGGTGGAGCATGATATACTCCGCGGTAATGGTGACGTTGGACTCCAACTCGGCCCACCAGAACCCCGCCGGGTCTTGCATCTCCAGCATGGCGGCGGTGGCCCGTTGGACAGCGCGTTCGATGCGGTTAAGATGTATCCTGGGAAGCGCGTCGATAACGGACTGGCTGCGGACTGAAATGGTTTTCCCCCCCACTTCTTTCCCCCCGAGTTGTTTTCTCAATTTGCATACTATACCATAACCCCCAAAAAGGCCCAATATTTTAGTTTTGTAGTAAATCCATATTCATGAACTATCACGACTCCAGGAGCCCCCGGGAAAAGTTTTTAGCCTTCGTGCAAGCCCACGGGGTTGGCCTGGCCTATTTCCTGGGCTCCCAAAAAGAATTGGGACCGGCCCGGCTCCGGGGCGAGGACGTGGAGGGCAAACCGGACAGCGACCTGGACCTGGGCGTGGTGTTGCTGGAACACCCCCTGGATTATTGGGAGGGACAAAAGCTGCGGCAACGCCTGGAAGACGGCCTCGCACCTCTCTTTGCCCCCCTGCGCCTGCATCTCCTGCTGCTGGAAGAAGAAAACGCCCACGTCCAATATGCCGCCATCCGGGCTCTTCAGGTCTATGCCGTCAATCCCGAATTTGCCGGCCGGTATCGCCGCCAGGTCCTGACCCTCTATGGCGATTGGCACTCCTGGTGGCCTTGACCTTCGGGGAGCAGGCCTGGCCTGGCAATTGCCGTTCCAGATTTAACCCCGAGATATCACACTTTTTTCACCTTGAATTTTCCCTGGTCAGTCCCGGGAAAGCCTGGGCTGGATTGCCGGGATGATTTAATAAACTGCACCAAAATGCCGCTTAATATTTAGAGGGGCCCTGCCTGCGCCGGTTCAGGTCCGCATCCCCGGTGACGGGTCGAGGTTCCCGGTCCCATTTTCACCCCGGGGGTTACCGGTTGCTCTTCAGCATAATCGGTATTATGTTAATTAAGAGGCTGCACGTTCCGGTTGACCCTCAGGGGAAATTCTGCTATGGGAGAGGCATATTGAAAATGACGGTTACCAGCCACCCCGGAATTCCACCGCACCAGTCGAGCGGCGCGCCCTCACCTATCGACTTATCCCCATCTCTCAGGAGATAACATGGCAACCACCGAAGATGATCAACAGCAAATCACCATTCCCAAAGAGCTGCCCATGTTGGCGGTGCGGGACGTGGTGGTTTTTCCCAATATGGTGCTCCCGCTGTTTGTGGGCCGGGAGACCTCGGTGCTGGCGATTGAAGCCGCCCTGGCCCAAGACCGCCTGATCTTTCTGGCCACCCAAAAAGATCAATCCGTGGAAAACCCCGAACCCGAAGAAATCTATTCCGTGGGCACGGTCAGCCTCATTTTGCGGATGCTGAAACTGCCGGACGGACGCTTGAAAATCCTGGTCCAGGGCAAAGCCAAGGCCCTGGTCCAGGAATATCTCAAGGAGCGCCCCTACTTCCAGGTGGCGATGGAGGTCTTGCCGGAAACCACCATCGCCGAGATCTCCCCCGAGGCCGAGGCCCTGATGCGCAACGCCCGGGAGATGTCAGAGAAAATCCTCACCCTCAAGGGCATCATGTCACCGGATCTGCTGGCTATCCTGGAGTCCATCGAAGACCCCGGGCACCTGGCCGACCTGGTGGCGGCCAATTTGCGCCTCAAGATCGACGAGGCCCAGATGGTGCTGGAGGAAATGGACCCCATCCGCAGTCTCATCAAGGTCAATGATTTCCTGCGGAAGGAAATGGAGGTCTCCGCCATCCAGGCCAAGATCCAGTCCCAGGCCCGGGAGGAGATGGACCGCACCCAGCGGGAATACTTCCTCCGGGAGCAGCTGCGGGCCATCAAAAAAGAACTGGGCGACCTGGACGAGACCACCAAGGAGATGGAAGAATATCGGCTGAAGATCGCCCAGGCCCGGATGCCCAAGCAGGCGGAAGAGGATGCCCTCAAACAGCTGTCCCGTTTAGAGCAGATGCATCCCGACGCCGCCGAGGCCTCCATCGTCCGCACCTACCTGGACTGGCTGGTGTCCCTGCCCTGGAGCAAGAGCACCCGGGACAAGCTGGAGGTCAAAGAGGCCAAGACTATCCTGGATGAGGACCATTTCAACCTGGAAAAGGTCAAAGACCGCATCCTGGAGTACCTGAGCGTCCGCAAACTCAACAAGAAGATGAAGGGCCCCATCCTCTGTTTTGTGGGCCCTCCGGGAGTGGGCAAGACCTCCCTCGGGCAGTCCATTGCCCGGGCCATGGGGCGCAAGTTTGTGCGCATCTCCCTGGGGGGCATGCGGGACGAGGCCGAGATCCGGGGCCACCGGCGCACCTATATCGGCGCCCTGCCGGGGCGGATCATCCAGGGGATTAAAAATGCCGGCTCCAACAACCCGGTGTTCATCCTGGACGAAGTTGACAAGATCGGCATGGACTTTAGGGGCGACCCCGCCGCCGCCCTCCTGGAGGTGCTGGACCCGGAGCAGAACCACTCCTTCAGCGACCACTACCTCAATGTGGCCTTTGACCTGTCCCGGGTGATGTTCATCACTACCGCCAACCTGGTGGACCCCATTCCCTCGGCCCTGCGGGACCGCATGGAGGTTATCCGCCTGGCGGGCTACACCGAGGATGAGAAGCTGCAAATCGTGCTCCGGCACCTCCTGCCGCGGCAGTTGACGGAAAACGGCCTGCGCTCCCAGGATTTCAAGATTTCCACCGAGGTGATCAGGCGGGTCATCATGAACTACACCCTCGAGGCGGGGCTCCGCAACCTGGAGCGGGAGATCGGCTCCCTGTGCCGCAAGGTGGCCCGGCGCATCGCCGAAGGCGAAAAAGGGCCTTTCGCCGTCACCGGGGGAAACCTGCACCGCTACCTGGGCCCCCCCCGCTATCTCCCGGAAGGCGAGGTGGAAAACGAAGTGGGGGTGGCCACGGGCCTGGCCTGGACCCAGGTGGGGGGCGAGACCCTGGCGGTGGAGGCCAGCCTGATGAAAGGCAAAGGCCAGCTCACCCTGACGGGCCAGTTGGGCGACGTGATGAAGGAGTCGGGCCAGGCGGCCTTGAGTTACGCCCGGGCCCGGGCCGACCGCCTCAATCTGGCGCCGGATTTCTATGAGAAGCTGGATATCCACATCCACGTGCCCGCCGGCGCCACCCCCAAGGACGGCCCCTCGGCCGGCGTCACCATGGCCACCGCCCTGATCAGCGCCCTCACCCAGATCCCGGTGCGGCGGGACGTGGCCATGACCGGCGAAATCACCCTCCGGGGCAAGGTGCTGCCCATCGGCGGCCTTAAGGAGAAGGCCATCGCCGCGCTCCGGGCCCGGGTCAAGAAGGTCATTATCCCTGCGGCCAACAAGAAAGACCTGGTGGAGATTCCCAAGAACGTCAAGCGCCGCCTGAAGTTCGTGGCGGTAGCCGACATGGATGAGGTGCTGAACGAAGCCCTGATGCGGTCGCCTTTCAAGGAGAGCAAAAAAACCGGGACCCCGGTCGGGCGGCTGACCACGCCGTCTTCCCGGCCGGTGGTCTGAGGGGAGACGGCGCAGCCTACAAGAAAAGAGGCAGTTTCTGAAGAGGGAGCTATGCCAAACACCATTAAGAACCGAACGCAACCGGGCGAGAAGGGCAAGCGAGGGCTTTCACCGATTTACTTGGACCAACCAGGACTTTTCGAGAACGTTGTCGTTCTAAAACGCCCCAGGCGCCGCCGGCGTATCGTTTTCGGTTGGTATGGGGGCAAATTCAGCCATTTAGATTGGCTGCTCCCCTTGTTGCCCCGCGCTCATCACTATTGCGAACCCTTTTCGGGATCAGCCGCAGTTCTCTTGAACCGCGCGCCCTCTCCAGTGGAAACTTACAACGACATTGATGGGGACGTAGTGAATTTCTTTCGGATGTTGCGAGACCGCCACGACGACCTGATCCGCTCGATTGCCCTGACCCCATTTTCGCGTGAGGAGTTTCACCGGGCTATCAGTGGCAGTGTGCAGGGCATCAGCGACCTAGAACGGGCCCGCCGCTTCTACATTCGAGCCCGTCAAGCGCGCACCGGACTGGCTCAGACCGCGACCCTTGGCCGCTGGGCCAATTGCAAGAACACCAGCCGCGCCGGAATGTCCGGGGTTGTGTCGCGCTGGATCGGTGGCCTAGAAGCTTTGGAAGAAATTGCCGGGAGGCTCTTGCGGGTGCAAATTGAGAACCGGCCCGCCTTGGAAGTTATCCGCCTTTATGACAGCGCCGACACGCTCTTCTATTGTGATCCTCCCTACCTGCACGAGACGCGGGGCGACAGCAAAGCCTATGGCTTCGAGATGGATTTAGACCAGCACCGCGAGTTGGCCCAAACTTTTGAGAAGTGCCGGGGGAAAATTGCCCTTTCTGGATATCGTTGCGACACCATGGATACTTGGTATAAGGAGTGGCGGCGTTTTGATGCGCCCGTGAAGCAATGTCATTCGATTAAGCAATTACGACAAGAATGTCTCTGGATGAACTATTAACATGCCCGCGCTGGATTACGGAAAAGCAGCCGAGATCCTCGAGGAGCTATTTGCCGAAGCAGAGGATGCTTTTCAAGGGAATACCACCCCCATCGTCGAAACCGCGATACAGGACGCCGCTGACCGGCTTTTTGCTTCCTCTACGCAGTCATACCGCGAGGCTTTGATAGGGTGCGGCTTGGCGCGGATGTTAGACCAATCAATAAATATTCGTCACCCCTATATACGTCAAGGGGCGGACGCCTTCAATGGGCGCACACTTGATGAAAAGGTAGTTAATCCCTTCCTGCAAGACAGGATGATTCCGTGCACCAAGGGACCCTACCTTGCGAGTTTCCGCCGCAGTATCAAATTTACTACTGAGACATCTAGTGGTTTGAAGGACAAGGATGGATACAGCACCCTTCTCGACTACATCAGCGCCCTCGAAGCGGCCAATGTAATTGAAGCCCGGGGCCTCATTCTCTATCTGCTCTATCGGTTCGTGGTGTTGCGGAACGCCGCCAATATCCAGCTTTCCCGCATTAGCCGGCTAAGCCTTGAACAATATCAAGCTCTTGTGGGCAGGCTTCTACAGGTGCAGAGCGGCGGTCTCATTCCGGTGCTGTTATCCGTTGCCATGCTTCACACCATCAAAGCCTGCTACGGGCTTCCATGGGGAATCAAGTGGCAGGGCATCAACGTGGCCGACAAAGCGTCAGGAGTGGGAGGAGACATCACCGTAACCCAAGACGGTAACGTAATCCTGGCTATCGAAGTAACCGAGCGTCCGATTGAGAAGGCCCGCGTCGTTTCCACCTTTAATACCAAAATCGTGCGAGTCGGAATCGAGGACTATCTGTTTATCTACTCAAGCTCACTCCCGACCGACGACGCCCGCCAAGCGGCCCGCACTTACTTCACCCAAGGCCACGAAATCAACTTTCTGCAAGTGGCGGAATGGATAGTGAATAACCTTGGCACCATTGGCGCTAAGTGTAGGACGATTTTTACTCAAGAGGTCCTGGCGCTATTCGGTAGGCGCGATGTCCCGGCTGCCGTCAAAATGTCCTGGAACGACATAGTTAAGGAACTCATCGGCGCCTGATTTATCATTAAATTTCAAATAAGGACACTACAATAAACCATCATTAAAAACCTTTGGGGCACTATCTCTAAGACGCAACCCTGACGAAGTGGACTCCATCTTTTCAAATCCGTATCTCATCCGCTGGCTGGCCATGGGCGCCCTGGTGTTTCTGGTGGCCTTCTTCGCCATGTCCGAGGCCTCCCTCTTTTCCCTGAGCCCCCTGGATCGTTTGCGCCTGAAAGAGCAGCACCCGGCCCGGGGCGGGGCGGTGGAAGCCATCCTGTCCCGGCCCCGGCGTCTGTTGGTGACGACGATCATCGGGGTGGAGACCGCCAGCACCGTCTTTTCGGTCCTGGCCACCTCCATGGTGTTGAGCCTCTGGGGGCCCCGGGGCGAATGGCTGGTGCTCCTGGTCATGGTCCCCACCTTCCAGTTCCTGGGAGAAATCATCCCCTGGTCTCTGGCCCTGGCCTACCCCGCCCAGTTCGCCGGCCGGATGGCCCCGTTGATCCGGCCGGTGATCTCTATTCTCTCGCCTTTCCGGGTGGTCTTTTTGCAAATTAGCCGGGGCATTCTGGTGGCCCTGGGATTTCGCCCGGAGCTGCCGGTGCACTCGGTGCAACAGGAAGATTTCGTCCGGATGGTGGAAGACAGCCACCGCCGGGGCCTGATCGCGGCCATGGAGCGGGATTTCATCCAGAATCTGCTCAATTTCGGGGAACTCCGGGTGGGGCAGATCATGGTGCCCCGGCCCGACATGTTCACCCTCCCCGTGGAGCTGCCTTTCCCGGAGATGATTCAGGCGATCAAAGCCTCCCGGTTCTCCCGGGTGCCCATTTACGAGGAGACTTACGACCACGTGCTGGGGGTGCTCCACGCCCATGACATCCTGGAGTTGCGCCCTCAAGCCCCCTGCGAGGGCGAGAGGTTCCGGCATCTCCTGCGCCCGGCCTATTATGTCCCGGAAAACAAGCGGGCCTTTGACCTGTTGAACGAATTCCAGGCCCAACACCAGCGTCTGGCCCTGGTGGTGGATGAATATGGCGCCCTGGTGGGTTTGGTCACGGTGGAAGACCTGTTGGAGGAGCTCTGCGGCGAAATTCCCCAGGAGTTCACGGAAGAGGAAGAGGCCCTAAAGGCGGTGTCCCCGGGCGTCTGGCGGGTCAAGGCGACCGTCTCCCTGGCGGATTTTAACGACGCGCTGGGCCTGAAGCTGCCGGCGGCGGAATTCGACACCATCGGCGGGCTGGTATTGAACCTCTTCGGCTCCCTGCCCCGGGAAGGGCGGACCATTGCTTATGACGCTTATAACAAGCTCACCTTTCGGGTGCTGCGCATGAAAGGCAACCGCATCCTGGAGGTGGAAGTGCGGCG
>PEWM01000210.1:7495-9459 GCA_002779455.1 Deltaproteobacteria bacterium CG07_land_8_20_14_0_80_60_11 | reverse complement strand
ACAAAACACTAGCGGGCCGGGTGATAAGTTTTTTTTCCAATCTGTAA
The DNA here is from genome assembly GCA_002779455.1 of Deltaproteobacteria bacterium CG07_land_8_20_14_0_80_60_11. Lineage (GTDB taxonomy): Bacteria > Desulfobacterota > Desulfobaccia > Desulfobaccales > 0-14-0-80-60-11 > 0-14-0-80-60-11. The sequence goes on along the minus strand of PEWM01000210.1, from coordinate 9,412 downwards.
AAAATATTGACAGACGAGCCTGGGGAAAATTCCCTGGTAACTCTGGATCATTTGATTATACAACCGCTTAGGCTTATGAGCCAATCTTCCCTTCCCTGGAACATTATTTGCAAGTTTATTTGTAGCGACTGCGCACCACCCGGTGAAGTTGAGCTTCGCCATCCATTGGCGTTACCCAGCAGGAACAGGGAAACGAGAGGAATTAAACGTATGGCGGGCAGTGCCCGCCATGACATGGCGGGCAGTGCCCGCCCTACATGGCTTTAGTACAGTAGTTCATAAATATGGTAATGTATTTCTGATGAACTCGTAAAAAGTCATTTTCCCCTCCCCTGGCGGGAGGGGATTAAGGGGAGGGGGAAGATAACTGGCCGAAGATGCTGATTATTTCACCCCCACCCTGACCGTAAAAAAGACTTGACAAGGGCGAAAACCCATATACTATATATAATATAGCGGTGCTATGGACATAAAATTAAGGGGGAAGGGGATGGGAATTGTCCAGAGATGGCTGGGGGGGATGGTGCTTGGCGTGGCGGTGCTGATGCTGCCCGCCCTGGCGGCGGCGGCCGAGGTCAGCCTGGGGGGATTCATCGCCTTATTCGCCATTTGGGATTCCACCCAGATCAATAGCAACATGTCGCAGCCGGTGGCCCGAAACAACGATCCCAACAATCAACACGGCCGCCTGAAGATCTCGGCGGAACGGACCCGGATGAATTTCACCATCAAGGGCCCGGAAGTGTGGGGCGCCAGGACCACCGGCTTCATCGAGTGGGATTTTGACAGCGGGGGTAGCGAATATATCATGACCGGCACTCCGGGCGGCGGCTGGGCTTCCCCGAACAAGGCGCGAGTCCGGGTGCGGGCCGTCATGTTCCGCCTGAACTGGCCGGAAACCGAACTGATGCTGGGCAATTACTTTTCCCTGCTCTCCGAGGACGGGCCCGAGGCGGCCAAACCGGGCACTTCGGGGATTCCGGGCCTATTATGGTTTCGGGAGCCGCAAATCCGTCTGACCCAGAAATTTCTGGGGACGGTCACCGCGGCCGTGGCCATCGCCGGCCCGTTAAGCGGTCCCGATAGCATTACACTCCCCGGGGACCAGGCCGCCACTAATCCGTATCTGGGGGAGTCGTCGGAAACGCCCCGGGTCAGCGGCTCGCTCAGATACGAGCAGGACCTCTGGGGGAAAGCGGCGTATTATGGGGCGCCCCGGGGCTTTTCGGCCCGGGTGGTTGCGGCCTGGCAGCGCTCCCGCTTCCGCTCCTTTACCGGCCAGGGGAGGATATTTGACCAGAACAACTACACGGCGATCACCGTGTCCCAGGGAAACCAGCAATATCTTAACCCCTGGGTGGTGGATTCCAGCTTATTTATCCCCATTCTGACGACCAGGTCGGCGAATCTCGCCAACACTATGTCGCTGCTGACCCATTGGTATGTGGGGCAGGGGATGGACCTGGAGAAGGAGGGGCTGCCCGCCAACACCTCCTACATGAAGTTCGATACGTCTTTCGGCGGGACGCGGGTGGGGGATCGGGAGCTGGCCCGGCAATTCGGGGGCTTCGTGCAGTTGCAGTATTATTTCACCAACCAGTGGTTTGCGAACGTCATCTGGGGCATGAACCGGGTCTATGGCGTGAGCCGGGATCAGTGGCTGGGGACTACCACGTCTGCCGACCCGGCTAAAATGCGCCAGCATTACTATGCAACCCTGTGGTACCGGCCCATTGAGGCCCTGAAGTTCGGCCTGGAATACACTTACGCCCGGACCGATTATTTTCAGAAGGTCCAGGCAGGAAGTTGCAGAAGCGATTTCGGCCAGAACCATCGCATGTTGTTTGTCGGCAACTTTTTTTTCTAACCTGAAAACCGGTTGACCCTGAAAACCGGTTGACTTCAACCAGCCCACGG
>PEWM01000210.1:0-7461 GCA_002779455.1 Deltaproteobacteria bacterium CG07_land_8_20_14_0_80_60_11 | reverse complement strand
TTTGGTTTTTGGTTTTTGGTTTTTAGTTTTTGGTTTTTGGTTTTTGGTTAAGGGGAAGGGATGACGGGAGTTGAAAAATCACGGTCGTATCGGGACCTGGAAGTCTGGAAACGTTCTATAGCCTTGGTAAAAGATATCTATGAAGCAACGTCTCAGTTCCCCCCCGCAGAAAACTTCGGACTGGTGCAGCAAATAAGAAGGGCGGCGGTTTCAATTCCATCCAATATCGCTGAAGGGCAATTCAGGAATTCCATAAAAGAATTCAAACAATTTCTCTCCATTGCCCTTGGTTCGGCGGCGGAGCTGGAAACCCAACTAATTATTGCTAATCAAGTAAATTACTTATCCATTACAGAATTTAATCCACTATCAGGCAATCTGGAAATTATCATGAAAATGCTTAAGAAGTTGTCTATGAGCCTATCTAAATAACTAACTGATTTTATTATTTATACCAAAAACCAAAAACTAAAAACTAAAAACCAAAAACGGAGTATGTAATGCCAAAAAAATTCGCGTTGATGCTGCGATTAGGGCTCTTGCTGCTCGTGTCGGCCGCCCTGCTATCGGGGGGATGCAGCACGGTGAAGAAGTGGGCGGGCTATGGGAGCGATGACGAAGATGAAGAAACGGTTCCCCCGGAGGCCCGGCAGGAAACGGTCATGATTGACGGCAAACCCTACGTCCGCAGTAAAAACCCCTATTGGCTCACGTACCCGGAGCAGCCGGAATATCTTTACGTAGAAAAGGGCAAGGAGTTCGTGGGGGCTCAGCAGTACCTGGTAAACTCCCTGGCCAAGGCCCTGGGCCGGGAAAAGGAAAAAGCCGCGGGCAAGACGATCCCCCCGGATAAGCTTCAGGAAATGGTGCGGGCCGAGGTGGACCGCATCCTCAGGGAGCAGGGGCTGGGAGGGTTTGTCTCCCAGGGCAAGGGGGGCGGCGCGGGTTACGTGGGCCGGGCGGTGGCGGTTATCCCCGACCTGGATACGCCCAAGAGCTTTGACGGCTTGAACCGCACTATGGCCATGGCCCTGGGCAACGCCATGGGGAAGACCAAAGACCTCAAGGTGAGCGCCCCGGAATCGGTGCAGGAGGCCCTGCGCAAGGCCGGGGTGGCGGGCAAGCTGACGCTCGGGCCCAATATCAAGGCCCTGGGGGATGCCCTGGGGGTCCAGGGGATTGTCCTTACCGGGATCATGCCGCCGGAAGGCGGCACCCAGGGGGCCATGGTCCTGCAAGTCTATGACACCTTCACCGGGGTCCAGGAAGAGGCGATTGTGGCCCCTGCGGCCTCGGGGGGGGTGAGGCCCGAGAGCGTCACCAAGTTCGCCCAGGACAATTACCTGCGGGTGGCCGGCAACCTCACCAGAATTGCGTGGTTCGGGCGGGTGGAGTTTGTCAAGGAAGGCAAAGTTTATCTGAGCCTGGGCCAGAACTCGGGCCTCAAGGTGGGCGACCGCCTCAAGGTGGTGGAACCGGGCAAAGAGGTGGTCAACCCCAAGACCCACTCGGTCCTGGGCTACACCGCGGATGTCCCCCAGGGCGAGATCAAGGTGACGGAACTCCTGGGAAACAGCGGCGCCGTGGGGCTGGCGATGAGCGGCGGCCCCTTCAAGGCCAACGATAAGGTGAAGGCGGGTAAGTGAAGACGGTTTTTGGTTTTTAGTTTTTGGTTTTTGGTTTTTGGTGAAAAGATCATAAGCCGTGGATAATCGTAGGGGCGGTGAGGGTACCGCCCCTTTGTAGTTTTTATGCCTTGGTTAGCTCGAACGCGACTCTGATTTCTACCAAAAACTAAAAACTAAAAACCAAAAACTAAAAACCGATCTTCTCCATTCCCCCCATATACGGGCGCAGTTTTTCGGGTATCACCACACTACCGTCGGCCTGCTGGCAGTTTTCCAGGATGGCTACCAGGGTGCGGCCCACCGCCAGGCCGGAGCCGTTCAGGGTGTGGACCAGTTCGGCGCCCTTGGCCCCGGGGCGGCGGCAGCGGATGGAAGCCCGGCGGGCCTGGTAGCTTTCGAAGTTGCTGCACGAGGAGATTTCCCGGTAGAGATCCTGCCCGGGCAGCCAGACCTCGATGTCGTAGGTTTTGGCCGCGGCAAAGCCCATATCCCCGGTGCACAGGACCACCACTCGGTAGTGCAGGCCCAACTCCTGCAACACTTCTTCCGCATCGTGAAGCAGACGTTCCAATTCATCGTACGAGTTCTCCGGCAGGGTGAACTTCACCAGCTCCACTTTGTTGAACTGGTGCTGGCGAATCAGGCCCCGGACATCCTTGCCGTAGGAACCCGCCTCGGACCGGAAGCAGGGGGTGTAGGCGGTGTAATACAGGGGCAGGTCCCCGGCCGGGAGAATTTCATCCCGGTGGATGTTGGTGACCGGCACCTCCGCGGTGGGGATCAGGAAATAGTTCAGGCCTTCCAGCTTGAATAAATCCTCCTGAAACTTGGGGAGCTGCCCGGTGCCGCGCAGGGAATCGGCATTGACGATAAACGGCGGCAGCACTTCCGTATAGCCGTGCTTCCGGGTATGCAGGTCCAGCATAAAGTTGATGAGGGCCCGCTCCATCAAGGCCCCGGCGCCTTTGAGGAGGGCGAACCGGGCCCCGGTGATCTTGGCGGCCCGCTCGAAATCCAGGATGCCCAGGTTCTCCCCGATGTCCCAGTGGGCCTTAGGGGGAAAGTCGAACCGGGGGGCCTCGCCCCAGGTCCGCACCACCGGGTTGTCGCCGCTGGACGCCCCCAGGGGCACGGACTCGTGGGGGAGGTTGGGGAGATTGAGCAGGAACTCCCGCACCCAGGAGTCCTGGGCCTCGGCCTGGGCCTCCAGGTCTTTTATACCGGCATTAATCGAAGTGGCTCGCGCCTTAACTTGTTCGGCCTCATCGCGTTTGCCGGCCTGCATCAAGGCCCCCACCTCTTTGGACAGGGTGTTGCGCTCGTGGCGGAACTCTTCCAGGCGGGTCAGGAGTTGGCGGCGCTCAGCCTCCCGCCCGCGGTACTCATCCAGGGAGATCGCCTGCCCCCGGTTTTTCAAGGCCTGTTCCACTTCCTCCTGGTGTTCGCGCACAAACTTCAAATCCAGCATGGGTAGCTCCCGGTTTATTTGAGCTCCTCGATCAGGCGCACCAAGCCGTCGGCGTCCTGGCGTTGAATGAAGTAGAGAATGTCGGCCACCGCACCTTCCAGGGCCCGGAGGGCAATACGGTTGGCCGGATTCTGCAACTGGATGCAGGCGTACAGTTTGGCGTCCTGGTTCAGCAGGTGGCGGGTCAGGTTATACAGGGTGGCAAAGGTGGGGGTGGAGAATTCCTCCAAATCTTCCAGCGAGACCCCCAGGTCGCGGATAACCGTCCCGAAGGCGATGAGGATGAAATGAGCCAGCCCCTGGACCACGGCCATGAGGCGGTCATGTTCCGCGGCGGTGGTGATCTTTACCCGGGCGCCGGCCTGGGTCAGGAGGTCTTGGAGCCACTGAAACCAGCGCTCCCCGCGCCCCGGGCAGAGCACCATGGTCCGGCCCTCGATGGTTGCTTCCCCGGGGCCGAAGAGGGGATGGGTGCCTACCACTTCACCGGGGAAAGCCGCCATCATGGCCGCCATGGGCCGCTGCTTCACCGAGGTGAGATCCACCAGGGCGGCGTCAGGCTTTAGGAACGGGGCCACTGCCCGGGCCACCTCGGTCACCTTGGGGATGGGCACCGCGATGATCACCACATCGGCCAGGGCGGCCGCCTCCTGGGAGGTCCGGGGGGTGTCGACGTCCGCCGCCAGGACCGTAAGATTCTGGCTTTCAAAGAAGCGCGTGAACCAGCGGCCCATCTGCCCGTGGCCGCCGATAATGGCTATGGTGGGGTTCATTGAATTGCCCTCTGGCGCAGGAGAAAATCCGCCAGGGTGAGGCGCACCATGGCCATGATGACGGGGACGATGCGGGGAATGGCGCTGATGTCGTGTCTCCCTTTGACCGTCAGGGTGCGAGGCTGGCCCTTAAGGTCGATGGTTTGCTGTTCCCGGGCGATGGAGGGGATGGGTTTCACCGCGGCGTTGAGGATGATCTCGTCGCCGTTGGAGATGCCCGCCAGGATGCCCCCGGCGTGGTTGGAGGCGAAACCGCCGGGAATCAGGGGGTCATTGTTCTCCGAGCCCAGCCGGCGGGCGGCATTGAAGCCGGCGCCGATTGAAACCCCCTTGACCGCGCCCACGGACATCACCGCGGCGGCCAAAGCGGCGTCCAGCTTGTCGAAGACCGGCTCCCCCAATCCCGGGGGGCAGCCCCGGACCCGCACCTGGACCACCCCGCCCAGGGAGTCTTTCAGCGCCCGGACCTCCTGGACCCGGGCCTCCATGGCGGCCGCGGCCTCCGGGTCGGGACAGGCGAAAGGGTTATCCCAGATCGCGCTCTCATCTATCTTCTGGGCCCGCACCCCGCCCAACTCCAAGGTGTAGGCCAGGACCTGCACGCCCTCCTGGTCCAACACCTTTTGGGCCACGGCGCCGGCGGCCACCCGGGCCGCGGTTTCCCGGGCCGAAGCCCGCCCCCCGCCCCGATGGTCCCTGATGCCGTACTTGGCCTGATAGGTGAAATCGCCGTGGCCGGGACGGAAAACCAGCCGGAGCTCGTCGTAGTCCTGGCTCCTGACGTCCCGGTTATAGATGATCAGGCTGATGGGGGTGCCGGTGGTCTGGCCGTCAAACACCCCGGACAGGATCTCCACCTTGTCGGGCTCCCGGCGGCTGGTGGCATGGGCCTGCACCCCGGGGCGGCGACGGGCCAGTTCCGCCTCGATGTCGGCGGCGCTGAGGGACAACCGGGGCGGGCAGCCGTCGATGACGGCTCCCAAGGCCGGGCCGTGGGACTCGCCCCAGGTGGTCACGCGAAACAGGCGTCCGAAGGTATTACCCGCCAAGGTTTCCGGCCTCCTCAGATTTTAAGGCCGCCAGCACCAGTTCCACCACCTGGGCGACGGAGTTATGCGTGGTGTCTATGATAATCCGGGCCGCGGCCTGATAGAGGGGGGCGCGCCCCTCAAGCACTTCTGCCACCTCCCGGATGGTGTCCCCCCCGGTCAGACTGGGGCGGTTGGCGTCCCGGGGCTGATCCTGGGCCAGCCGGGCCTGGATGGCAGCCGGGTCGGCGGTCAGCCAGATGAGGATGCCGTTTTCCCGGAGGGCCGCCACATTGTCCGGGTCCAGGACGACGCCGCCGCCGGTGGCCAAAACCTGTCCTCCGGCGTCCCGGTAACGGGCCACCAGCTGCTTTTCCAGCCGTCGGAACTCAGCCCAGCCGCCCTGCGCCACGATGTCGGCGACGGACCGGCCGGCCTCCCGGACCAGCACCTGGTCCAGGTCCACAAAAGGGCAGTGCAGCACCTCCGCCAGCCGGGCCCCCACCGAAGTCTTGCCGGTGGCCCGGTAGCCGATGAGGACCAGGTTGGGATGCCGCATTTGCGGCGGGCGCAGCTCGGTAATACTTGCCATGGAGGCGACCGAAAAAAAAGATTAATAAAGGCAAATGGTTAGCCTTAGTCTACTATAAAGCTCCCGGGAAATAAAGGGGCTTGGGCCTGAAAAGCCAGGCGAGCCGCAAAGACCTGGTGCTGGAACACGTGCATTGCCCGCGGGGCTAATCCGTCACCATTTTCCCCAGAGCATCAATCCGCCGATCAGGATGAAACTTGCCCCGGCGATCTTCTGGAGCAAACCCTCGGGGAGCCAATGGGAGATAAAGCCCCCCAGGGATACCCCCAAAAGGGTAACCAGGACCAGGGCGGCGCTGCCCCCTACGAAGACCGTCAGGGGCAAACGGGTCTCGGCGGCCATGGTGAGAGCCGCCAGTTGGGTTTTATCCCCCATTTCCGCCAAAAAAATGGTGCCGAAGGTGACCCAAAAGATTTTCCAATCCATGGTGTTATCCCTTCATGGCGACATTCATGCGCCACGGTGCACTTATAGAGGTAATGTATGGGGCGCGGTGCGCACCACGCAGTTAGGTCAGCTTCACCAATTTTTATTTCTATGAGTCGGATGAAAAACCCACCGACAATCTCACCTGTCATTCTGGGCGGAGCGAATCTCGCCTGTTAAGGTAGTTGAGATCCTTCGCTTCGCTCAGGATGACAAAAAGGCCGGTTTTTCACCAGATTGATCGGCTTCGCTAAAACCGAAAACCGAAAACCGAAAACCCGCTTTTAAGGCAGCCGGTAGCAGGCTCCTTCCCGGGCGGCGTCGATATAGCGCAGTTTGCTGTGGGCTGCCATCATCTCCCGGGACAGGGCCACGATCTTTTCCACGTCGCCATCGCTGCGGCCGGGGTCGTGATGCGTGAACAGCAGGTTGTGCACCTCCGCCTGTTGCGCCAGGGCCACCACCTCATCGTAGGCGGAATGTCCCCAGCCCCGGCGTTCCGAGATTTCCTCGGGAAGATACTGGGCATCGTGAATCAGCAGGTCGCACCCCCGGACAAATTCCACAAATTCCGGGATGCGCCTGCCTCTGGCCGCGCCCAGTTCGTTGTCGGTGGCGAACACCATGGTATGCTTGCCTTCCCGGAACCGGAAGGCCAGACCCCCCTGGGGATGGTTGAGGTGGATGGAGTCAATCAGGACGCCATCCAGGTCCAGGGGGCCGTTGGCCAGGGTGTTGAGATAATCGATGTCGGCCTTGAGGTGGTCGAAGGCCACCGGAAAGAAGCCGTCTCCCATGTGGCTGTCGAACACCCGGGTCATGCCCTGGAAGGCGGGGGGCCAGCCATCGACGATGACCTTGGTGGATTCCAGATAAATGGGCTCAAAGAAGGGGATTCCCAGCAGGTGATCCCAGTGGCCGTGGGTGAGGAGCAGGTGAAATTGGCAGGGAATATGGTTCTCCATCAGATGCTGGCCCAGGAGGCGCAGGCCGGTACCGCCGTCAATTACGACTCTCTGCCCGTTGGCCAGCACCACTTCCACGCAGGTGGTATTCCCGCCGAACTCCAGGGTTTGGGCCCCGGGAGCCGGGATGGAACCCCTGGTGCCCCAGAATTTAATCTCCATAGGCTCTGTCTCCTACTGCCGCCAGGTGTTGTGGCAAAAAAAGTCTCACGGTAACCTCCGCCCGAGAATGATCCCCTCTCAATAGCCGGCCAGGTTCAGCGGATAATTCTCCAGTTCCAGGTAGGCCGCCACCAGGCCAAAACAGCCGGAAAGCATCATGTCACCGAACGGTGCGGCCAAGACCCCGGGCCAGCCCTGGGCCAGGCGCCGGCGGGGGCCGGTGATGACGGTGAAAGCACATGAGCCCTTGGCCGTAAAGTCCGGTGCATAGGCGCATCCATGCCCCTGGTCGTCAAAGACCTCGGTGTTGGTAAGTCGGCCCTGTTGAAATCGCGCTAGATGATCCCAAAGTTTTTCCGGACTCAACAGCCCGGTGTGATGCTCGTAGATCCCCCAGAGGCGGCCGCCCTGGACCAGGG
>PEWM01000284.1 GCA_002779455.1 Deltaproteobacteria bacterium CG07_land_8_20_14_0_80_60_11 | reverse complement strand
AACCGATGCTCGCCGACACGGTTGGCTCACCCTCAGCGACCCTGAGATCATCATCGTGCATCACCGCCTGCAGGGCTCCAGTTTCGGAGGCCTGCGGGGGCGAATCATTTGGGGCCAGGGAGCCTACGCCATCGGCAGCCACCCGCTCTTTGCCCTGGCTCGGGGCATCTATCGCCTGGCCGAACGTCCCTGGTTGGTAGGGGGACTGGCCTTCATCTGGGGTTTTTTTGCCGGCTATTTCACTCCGGACATCCAGCGCCTCTCCGATCCCGGCCTGATCCGCTACCTGCGGCGGGAGCAGCTTTACCGCCTCATGCATGGCAACCGCCTGCCGCCCAAGGAGATTTGACCGTGAAAGCCGCGGCAACCATCGATATCCTGGGAGTGCCCGTGGGCGTATACACCATGGACACCTTGCTGGCCCGGATCGAGGCCTTGATTGCGGCCCCGGGCGGCGCGGTGGCTTATGGCGTCAATGCCCAGGTCATCAACCTCACCTACCGTTATCCCGAGTTTCTGAAAGCACTGCGCCAGGCCGATCTGTTGTACGCCGACGGCGCCTCCCTGATCCTGGCGTCCCGCTGGTTGGGCGGTCATCTGCCGGAAAAGCTCACTACTACCGACATCTGGCCCCGGCTGTGCGAACTGGCGGTGGGGCGCGGCTATCGGTTCTTCCTCCTGGGTGGAGAGCCCGGCCTGGCGGAACGGGCCGCCGCCCAGGCCCGGCGCAAATATCCTGGCTTAAACCTGGTGGGGACCCACCATGGATACTTTGATTTCCGGGATGAGCAGCTGATCGCCGGGATCAACGCCGCCCGCCCGGATATTCTCTGGGTGGGGATGGGGGACCCGCGCCAGGTCCTCTGGGCCTCAACCTGGCGGCAGCAGTTGGCGGTGAGCCTGGTTCTGACCTGTGGCGGCATGTTTAAAATCGTCGCCGGTGAGTTGGGGCGTTTGTCCCCCAAGTGGCGGCAAAAAGGGTTCGAATGGGCGTATCGCCTGTGGCAGGAGCCCGGCACCTGGCGGCGCTACCTGGTGGGTCTGCCCCTCTTCGGCATTCGGGTCCTGGCCCAAAATCTCTGGGGTGGCGAGCGCTTGCCCCAATCCGAGCGGGAACCATCGTCCCTCTGATGAAAGTCTCCTATTTTAACTATCACTATGACGTCGAGGGTTCAGCCATCGGCGCCGCCACCCAGATCCGGGCCATCGCCGCGGCCCTGACGCGACTTGGCCACCGGGTTGACGTGCAGTTCCGCACCGCTAAAAAGCCCGGAGAGCACCGAGATTACCTCGGCCTGAAAAAAATCCCGGGGCTGCGCCGTTATGGCCATGTCCCTCGCCTGATCTGGCGAAATTTTGCCCTTATCCGGGAGGAACTGAAGCTGCTGGACCAGTTCCGCCCTGACGTGGTGCTGGCGGTGAGTTCTTATGCCAACTTCTCGGCCCTGGCGGCCAGCCGCCGCCGCCGCCTGCCCCTGGTGCTGTTCGCCGAGGCGCCCCTGGAGTACGAATATCGCCTGTTTTACCCCCAATACTACCGCTACCCCTGGCTGAGCCGCGGGCTTGAGGGGATCAATGTGCGGGGGGCCGGCCAGGTAACCTGCATCTCGGAGGTGCTGAAGGGCTACCTGATGCGTTACGAGGCGCCGGCCGCCAAACTCCATGTCGTACCCAACGGCGTGGATCACCTGGCTTTTACTCCCCGGGAGCCCGACCCGGAATTGATGGCCCGCTGGCGCCTCCAAGACCGGGTGGTGATCGGCTACATCGGCTCTTTCGAATTCTTCAGCGGGGTAGAGCGCTTTCTGGCTCTGGCCAAGAGAATCATCGCGGCCCATAGCCGGGTGGTCTTTCTTCTGGTGGGGAAAGGGCGGGTGGACGACGCCATCCGCCGCGGGGCTGAATCTGGCGGCCTCGGCCCCCACTTCAGGTTTGCCGGCAGCCTGCCCCACCAACTTATCCCCCGCCTCCTCAGCGTCATGGACGTCGTTATCAGCCCCTACAAAGAAGATTATCTCTTCTATGGCTCCTCCATGAAATTGCTGGAGTATATGGCGGCCGGCAAAGCCGCCCTGTTCCCGGCCCTGGGGCAGATCAAGGAAGTCGTCTGTGATGGTTACAACGGCAGGCTGTATGAGCCGGGGGATCATGACACCATGGCTTTGAAGCTCCTGGAATTGATCGAACATGAGGACCTGCGGCTTCAGTTGGGCGCCCAGGCCCGGCTGACCATCGAAAACCACTGGACCTGGGATATCCAGGCGGCGCGCCTGGCTCACGTTCTCCAACTTGCCCGGGAAAATCGTCCGGTTGAAAGATCATGACCCCTCACCGCGATCCTGCCCGGGGGTGGCCAGGGGAAACGGGAAGCCGGTGAACGCGGCTGCTGTAATCTCCACGGGGAACCCAATTTCTCCGATATTTTCCGGGACACGGTAAATGGCTGAACACGTCGGCAGTTTGTTGGTACTCTTTATATCTCTGCTCATGGCCAGCGGGACTCCGGCTGGTGCTCAGGATGAAGAAGCCAGGATTACGGTTAATGCGGCGGTCACGGTCAACACCGTGAACCCGTTGCTGTTCGGGCAGAACCTTCTCTTTGCCGGCAATAGTCTGTGGAACTCCAGGCTTAACGATATCGATCCGGCCGTCAGACCCTTGATCAACCCCATCACTCCCACCATCGTGCGCTTCCCCGGCGGCAGCGTCTCCGACCTCTATCTCTGGGAGGACGGCATCGGCCTCAAGACCACGGCTCCGGTGACCCCCGACTCTGCCACCCTTATCCTGGAGGGCATCCCCGATTGGCAAACGGTCAAAGCGGCGCGGCTGGTGGATACCCACGGCGGTCAGTTCGGGGACCTGTTTCACTTTCGGTATCGGGCTGGCAACCGGCTGGAGGGAGTCTCCGGGTTACAAGGCCTCCATCCGGCCGGCGCCTCGGTGCGCCCGGAAGCGAGGATGGGACAACCCGAGTGGTTCTCCAACAACTACGGCGCCATCGAACACCTGAAATTGGTGCAATCCCTCAAGGCCCAAGCGCTTTTTACCGTGAATTACAGCACCGGTCTGGATAAGGAAGGCAAGCTTTCCACCCGGGTCTCTCTCAGCCAAAAAATCAAACGGGCCGCCGCCTGGGTCGCCTTGGCCAATGGCCGGCCCGATGACCCCCGGCCCCTGGGAGCGGACGAGGAGGGGCATGACTGGCAGACCGTGGGCTTCTGGGCCCGGAAGCGCGTGGCCCTGGGGTATCCCCAACCCTTTGGCGTGACTTATTGGGAAGTGGGCAACGAGGTGTATGACCGGAACGAAATCGGGGTCACCTCCGCCCGCCGGTACGCCCAGGATTTTGTGGCCTTTGCCAGGGCCATGAAAGGCGTCGATCCCCACCTCAAGGTGGGGGCGGTGGGCCTGACGTCCCCCCGGGGCCGGGGCGACGCGGATGCGACGGATGCCTGGAACCCGGTGGTGGTCAAAGCTGCCAGGGATTATCTGGATTTCCTCATCATTCACCCATACTATCCCGCCGGCGGCCAGGAGCAGGCCCTCTACCCGGGTGAACCCTGGTTTACCGCGGTGATGGCCGGGGCCGGCCAGGCCATGGCCGATCTCCGGGAGATCAGGCAGGTGATTGCGGCCAACTCTCTGCCCGGAAAGCCCATCGGCATCGCCATCACGGAGTATGGCATCTGGCCCGAAGCCTCCAATGATCCCCGGGACTATGCCAATCTCGCCCGGGCAATCTATGACGCCGATCTCCTCCTGGGCCTCCTGGAGAGCAGCTCCGAGCTCGGCATCACCCTGGCCGCGTCCTGGAATCTCCACGGCAGTAATCCCACTGCCGCCCTAGGCTACAACTGGAAGACGGAAACCAGGACCATCCGCCCCCATTACCATGCCCTGGACCTCATCATGAATCATTTGGGGCCTGCGGTGGTGGCGACGCGCGTCAGTTCTCCCGCCTTTGCCGTGGCCCAGGTCACCAACGTCAAGGCCAAGTCTGCCGTTCCCCTCCTGCACGCGGTGGCGTTCAGTTCCCCGGAGCGAGGCCGTCTTTCCCTGATGGTGATTAACCGGTCACTGTCGGGCGCCATGCCCACGGCCATCCGGTTCCAGGGATTCACGCCCCAAGCCGGGGCCCAGGTTTGGACGCTGTCCGGGAATAGCGTTATGGATCACAATGAGAACCTTGCCTCGACGGTGTCGCCGCGGCCCGGCCAAATCACCAACGCCGGCGCCAGTTTCTCTTACAGCTTTGGGGCTCATTCTCTGACGGTATTGGACTTCCGGGCCCAACGGTAGAGTCGGCCCGGATATTTTGGCGGAAGGAGGAGCTTTACTCCGTTACCCGCAGGCTTGGAGTCATTATCATCCGGGCATACTTAGACTTCCTGTTTCCGGGCGACAAAATACTTATCCGACTTCTTGCTTTATTTCTATGAAGACTCTTAGCATGCACCGCATCGTTATGGTTATCTCCAGCCTTCTTGCCGTTTTGATCTGGTCGGCGGGCCGGGGGAATGCCACGATCAGTCCTCCCCGGGTAACCATTGTTTTCAGATATGATGATTATTCCAGTCGCAGCAACACTGATCTGGAGGAAAAAATCCTTCAGGCCTTCAGTCGATATAAGGCCTGCTGCACTTTTAGCATTATTCCCTTTGTAAAGGCAGTGGACTATCTCGATATTAACCCGCAAGAGGTAATCCCCCTGACCGCCGCCAAGGCGGAAATCGCCCGGCAAGCCATGGCGGCGGGGGCCATGGATGCAGCTCAACACGGCCATTCGCATCAGAGGCAGAGCTATGCTCACGGCTGGTACACTGAATATGAGGGCCTGGATTACGATAGCCAGTTGCATAAAATCAGGATAGGAAAGGTATTTCTTGAAAAAATTCTCGGTGCGCCTATCATTACCTTTGTTCCGCCGTATAACAGTTATGATGCCAATACGCTAAAAATTCTTGAAAAATTGAATTTCCGCTGTCTCTCTGCAAGCGTACGGGGGCAAACGGTCCCGTTTACTTCCTTAAAGATTTTACCTGAGACCTGTACCCTGGCTCAATTAAGGGATGTTATTAAATATGCGCGCAAAATTGTGGATTACCATCCTATTATTTGTGTCATGTTTCATCAATACGATTTTATCGGCATAGATGAAACTAAAGAAGCGGAGAAAATTAATTACAAGACTTCACTCGATGAATTTAACCAATTGTTGTCATGGATTAATTCGCAGGAAGATATCAGAGTTAGGTCAATCAGCCAACTCCTCCAGGAGAATGTTGACCTGAGCATGGAACGGTTTATCAATAATAAATATTATCTTCAATTATTCCATCTAAAGCCGGCATGGTGGCCCCCCCATTATGGGTTCTATATATCTGCTGAATCCGCTTTTAACCTCGGTTTCAGAAATATATTTTTGAATTTGACTGGCTTGCGAATAATAAATATCATGTATGTTGGCTCATTTTATTTGATAATATTAATATTAAGTCTTATTATTACTTACTTATTAACTTTAATTTCCTTTTCACTCTCTATGATAATTGATAAGATTTTCAAATATCTCAGCCTTATCATTGTATGCAGCCTCTCGTTCTATATGATATTTGCTGCGAAAATCGAATATAAGAAGATTGAGATCCTGATGGGCGCCCTGGGTGTATCTTTAGGCATATGGCTAGCCTGCTTAAGATGGAAGAAATCCGCGGCGGCGAAGACCGGGGCATAAGGGAGCTTTGAGAGCATCCTTATACCTGGACGCGGATATTGACGTTGCGCTGCCAGGGAATATCATCGGGGTTGCCAAACGTGATGGCAAAAACCCCGGCTTGCAGTTGCCGTTCCGGCACGGCGCGAAACCATCCCGGCTTCCCGGCGGATCAGGGATCGGCCTAATCCAGTTTTTTTGACAATCCCCCTATCCCGCGATTCCGGGAAGGTCGGATGAACCGCTGGACACCATGGTGTGTAAGCGGTCCATTTCTTCCCGGCTCATGGTTCCCAAAGCCAGCACCCCTCCACTGTAGATTAAAAGGCCGAGGGAAATGGACAGTAACAAATTCCAGTCCCTGGCCAGGAAAACCGCCAACCCCATCATGGCCCCACTGAGGACGGGCGAGGCCATGAGTTTTAACAAGGCGCCGGCACGCAGGTATCGACGCAATTGCAAAGCATAGAGGATAATCCCAAAGATTCCTTGGGTGGTCAGTATGGCCAAGCAGGCGCCGAGGTAGGAGAAGGCCGCAATAAAGAGGAGATTGGCGGTCACGTGAATGCCGGCGGTGAGCCAGGTCAACCACAGGAGCGGTCCTTCCTCGTTCCGGGCAATCAGCACATTGGTGCAGGCATAGTTCCAGAAGCTGAACAAGAGGGGCAGCGAGAGAATCTGCAGCGCCGGAGCTGAAGGCAGGAAAGACTCGCCATAGAGAAACACCACGATGGGACGAGCCAGAATTGCCATAATTACTACCGGGGGAACCGACAGGATAAACAGGTATTTCACGGTGAAGCGCAGGGTCCGGGCAAAGCCGCCCACCGACCTGACATAAAGCTGACTCATCATGGGCAAAAAGGCCCCCATGATCGCGGCGGGGATCAACGTCAGGTTATCGAAGAGCCTCAAGGCTGCGGCAAAATACCCCACTTCCGTGGCCCCCGCGAACAGCTTCAGGACAATG
The DNA here is from genome assembly GCA_002779455.1 of Deltaproteobacteria bacterium CG07_land_8_20_14_0_80_60_11. Classification (GTDB taxonomy): domain Bacteria; phylum Desulfobacterota; class Desulfobaccia; order Desulfobaccales; family 0-14-0-80-60-11; genus 0-14-0-80-60-11. The sequence goes on along the minus strand of PEWM01000284.1, from coordinate 2,991 downwards.
ATGCCGATTTGATTGCTGAAATACAGAGACAACAGGATGCCGGCAAAGGGCGTGGCGGCGGTCACATAACCCCAAAGGACCTGCCAATTCCAGACACATCTCCCCGGAGGGGCGATTTGGGCCAGGATTAAGGTTCCGATGATTCCCGCCACGGCCACATTGACCAGCTGCACTAACAACACCCCCGGCAAACGCCAACCGGCATAAAGCACCAGGAGACCCAGCAAGAGGTTGCTCAGCGAGAACAGGAGGCGCACCGCCAGTTCGAATTCCGGTCTTTGATTGGCCCGGAAGAAGGCGTTCAGAAATTCCATGAAGGAAAACATCAGGGTGAAGCCGGCCGCGAGAAGCAGGATGGTCAGGTCTTTCCTTTCGGTAACCGCTAAGGCAAGGCAAAACAAACCCAGGATTCCCAAGGAGATGAGGCCCTTGACGACGCCGACGCCCCAGAGATATTGGCGGGTATTGGCAGGCTCACGGCCCACCTCCCGCTGGACCAGATTTTCGAAGCCGAACCTGGCCGGGATCACGATAAAATTGGCCACGGCCAGGGCAAAGGCGTAAAGCCCCACCTCCCCGGCGCCCAAAAAGCGGGCGATCAAGGCAAAGAAAACCACCCCGAGGGTTTTGGTAATGATTTCGACGGCGACCAGCAAGACACTGTTGCGGACGAACCGCGGGGTAGTCATGACAATCCCATTTTCAGGTTTCGGCTCCCCGCCGACCTTTTTGGGGAGAATGTACGGCAGGCGTCCTCACCTGCCACATTTCCCTGCCTTGAAAAGTTCCTCAGCACAGGTTGAAAACCTGTGCCACCAGATCTTTTCATGCTTTACGGGTGGGCCCAAGGCCCATGCAGAACTGTTTTGTTTTGATCCCGAAGGGGTCATGGGACGGCGTTCCCCAGGTGGCATTGATGGGCTCAGGGAAATTGTGGCGCGGCAGTTGCCGTCGCCGGCCTGCCAAAACGCCACATACACATGGCCAGGCCCAAGAAGAACCATAACGGGCGGTTTTGGGTCCATATGCTGTAATCTACCTGGGCGTGGATGAGAAAAGCCAGCAGGCCGAAAAACAGGCCTCCCCCCACACTGAAGATAAACGGATCAGGGGCGCGCATGGCGGGAATCAGGGCCATCAGCGCTTGCCCGAGGAAGACCGCGAAGCAGATCAGGCCCACCAGGCCGATCTCCCCGGCAATAAACAAGAAGAGGTTGTGGACCGGCGAGTTCCAGGCGGAGACGACCTGTTCCCGGGTAAAATCGTACTGCCGGGAAGCATGGGTGAAGTTGTTTAACCCTACCCCGAAGAACGGATGGTGCCGAATCATGGTAAGGGCAATCCCGGTCAACCGCAATCGGCCAGGGACGGTCTGTTCGGTACGGGTCAAGCCTTTCTCAATGGGATTGGGAACTACCGTCAGGATCGCCGCCAATAACCAAGCCCCGGCCATCGCCATGAAAAAGGCTCGTATGAGGCCGAAGCGCCGGGCCCCGTGGAAAACGGCCAGGGCCAGGACCCCCAGCCCCGAGCCGATGATGCCCCCGCGTGAAAACGTCACGCTCAGCCCGGCCAGTTGCAGGAATACGGCCACGGCCAGGAAGAACCGGGTGCGCCCGCGCATCGGGCAGAACAGGAGACTCAGACTCAAGGGAAGCATCAGATCAAAGAACAAGGCCAGGTTGTTGGGGTGGCCGATGAGTCCGCCCACCCGGGAGACAACTTCCAGGCCCGCGTAACCATATAACTTCTTGGCAGCCCCGAAGAAGTCGAGCCCCAGGGTAGAGCCGGTGAGATACTGGGCCAGGGCGATCGCTCCTTGGAGGGCCGCGGAAAAAATCAGGAGACCCAGAACCAGCCGAAGTTCGCGCCGGCGCCGGATTTCGCTGGCGGCATAGATGAAAATCAGGATGGAGGTGCCCAGGGCAAAGAGGTCAAAGGCCGCAAAGAGCTTATCCGTTGACCCCAGGACAGAAACGGCTGCGGCCGTGAAAACCCCGGCCAGGGGCAACAGCCCCCGGGTGGATAGGGGGGCGGGCTCCTCCCCCGCCACCTGACGCACCGCCCAGATCACATAGAGGGCGGTGAGGGGCAGGAAACTGACATGGATGGGAAACCCAAAGGTGGAGATGCCGTAAGGAGATGGCTGGAAGTCGAGGTGTTTGCCGATCCACACCGGCAGGGCCAGGACAAATAAGATTAGAAAGTAGTCTTTCTTATCTGTCACCGCCAGGGAGGCGATCAAGATCAGGGATCCGAGGAAGAGGAAGGCAAACCACTGCAGATTGAGTTGCATCCCCAGCAAGAAGAGCAACCCGGTAAAAACCCCTGCCAAGAGCCACCAGAAGCTGAGGCCCGGTGGAAAGGGGTTCGGCTTGCTGGTTGCCCAGGGAGCGTTCATTTTAGAGTTCCGGTATAGAGGCGAAGACCGAGCGGCCCAGATAACGCTCCACGTCTTCCGGGATCTTGAGGGAATCATCCCAGTATTCCAGGAAGAAGGCGAGACTTAAACTTATTACCCCGGAGAACACCAGGCCCAGGATCAGGTTAAGCCACAGAAGGGGGAACACCGGTTTCAGCGGCGGCGCCGCCAGGCTCAGGATCTTGGCGTTTTCCAGGCGGCCGTCGGTATTCCGGGCCAGCAGACTGTCCTGGTATTTTTTCAGGAGAACGGACAAGATCGCCTGCTTGATATCGATGTCCCGTTCCAGATTCCCCAGGTTCATCTCGGCAATGGGCAGTTGCTCCAGCTGAGGCTTCATGTCGATAATGGTCTGATCGGTGGCCTGTTCTTCTGCTTGCAGTTCCCGAAGCCTGGCCAGATCCCGCGCCAATAAAGTGCTCACATGATCTTTGATCTGCTTTCGAATAGCCGCTATCTGCTGTTGAATGAACTGGTACTGGCGACTTTCGGGAGTGTAGCGCTGCAACACGCCGATTACCTGAAACTTAAGATTGAGATATTTATCTTCCAAGGCAGAAAGTTGCTGT
>PEWM01000247.1:5940-9738 GCA_002779455.1 Deltaproteobacteria bacterium CG07_land_8_20_14_0_80_60_11 | reverse complement strand
TGGTCCGCGCCGACAAGGCCGGCTCCGGCGTCATGTTCACCATCGACACGGAGACGGGCTTTAGGGACGCGGCGGTCATCAACGCCGCCTGGGGTTTGGGCGAGAACGTGGTCCAGGGCACGGTGAACCCCGATGAATACATGGTCTTCAAACCCCTGCTGGCCAACCCGGGATTTACCCCCATCATCGAAAAAAATCTGGGGGCCAAGGAAAAGAAGCTGGTGTACGCCGTGGGCGGCACCAAGACCACCAGAAACCTGGATACCGCCAGGGATGAACGCAATACCTTCGTCCTTTCCGACGACGAGATTTTGACCCTGGCCCGCTGGGCGGCCGCCATCGAACAGCATTACGGCAAGCCCATGGACATCGAATGGGCCAAGGATGGCAACACCGGCCGGTTGTTCATCGTCCAGGCCCGCCCGGAAACCGTCCAATCCCGCCGGGAAGCCGGCTACCTCAAAACCTATGAGATGCAGCAAACGGGCAAAAGGCTGCTCACCGGCCTTTCCATCGGGGAGGCCATTGCCGCCGGACGGGTCTGCCTGATCAGGAGGGCCGCGGACATTGCCCGGTTCCAGGATGACGCCATCCTGGTCACCGAAATGACGGACCCCGACTGGGTGCCCATCATGAAGCGGGCCCGGGGCATCGTCACGGACCACGGGGGGCGCACCTGCCATGCCGCCATCGTTAGCCGGGAGTTGGGCATTCCCGCCATCGTCGGGACCGGGAAGGCCACGGAAATCCTGAAGAATGGCCAGGAGATCACCATTTCCGGCGCCGAGGGCGACCAGGGGTACGTCTATGAGGGGCTTCTGCCATTCCGGGAAACGGAGGTCAACCTGGAGAACCTCCCCGAGACCCGCACCCGGATCATGATGAACATCGCCTCCCCCGCCGCGGCCTTCCGCTGGTGGCGCCTGCCGGTGAAGGGCATCGGCCTGGCCCGCATGGAATTCATCATCAACAGCATCATTAAGATTCACCCCCTGGCCCTGCTCCATTTTGATCAGGTGGCGGACCCGGGGGCCCGCCGGGAGATTCTGGCCCTGACCCAGGGGTACGAGGACAAGGTGGAATATTTTGTGGACAACCTGTCCCGGGGAATCGCCAAGATCGCCGCCTCCCAGTATCCCGAGCCGGTGATTGTCCGCACCAGTGATTTCAAAACCAACGAATACGCCAACCTCATCGGCGGCCAGCAGTTCGAGTTCCAGGAGAACAACCCCATGATAGGTTTTAGGGGCGCGTCCCGGTATTACAGTGACCGCTACCGGGAGGGGTTCGCCCTGGAGTGCCGGGCCCTGAAAAGGGTCCGGGAAGAGATCGGCTTGACCAACGTCATCGTCATGATTCCCTTCTGCCGCACCTTGAAGGAGGCGGACCGGGTGCTCCAGGTATTGGCCGACAACGGCCTCAAACGGGGCGAGGCGGGGCTTTTGGTCTACGTCATGGCCGAGATCCCGTCCAACGTCATCCTGGCGGAAAAATTCGCCGAGCGCTTCGACGGCTTTTCCATCGGCAGCAACGACCTCACCCAACTGGTGCTGGGGGTGGACCGGGATTCTTCGGAACTCTCCGGACTTTTCGATGAGCGGGACGAGGCGGTGACGCGGATGATCCGGAGCCTCATCACCAGCGCCCATCAGGCCGGCCGCAAAGTGGGCATCTGCGGGCAGGCCCCCAGTGATTACCCAGATTTCGCCGAGTTCCTGGTTTCGTGCGGCATCGATTCCATTTCCCTGAACCCCGACAGCGTCATCAAGGTGATACGGCACGTGGCGGAGGCGGAAGGGGCCGGACCGGCCGCCCCCGGGGTCGTATCGCCCGCGGCTTGACCGGTCACTTTTTTTCCATTTTTTCAACCGACATAGGTAGAGGACTCTCACCTCCGAGCTGCGGTGCATGCCCGGCACACTAATGATAGCCCGCGGTGATACCCCGGGCCATAAACCCGTTAGGTTTGGGGGGAGGGCGGGGATTTTTTTGTAGGAGTCCCTGGCCCTTCCCCCAATCTCTTATTCTTCCTCGCCCTCTCGGGCGAACGTCAGTCCCTTCTCATCCGCATCCACCCGGATGGTGTCGCCTTCCTTGAAATCGCCCTCAAGGAGCATGGGGGCCAGCTTGTCCTGGAGGTAGCGCTGGATGGCCCGGCGCAGGGGTCTCGCCCCGTAGACCGGGTCGTAGCCGGCGTCAGCCAGGAAGTCCCGAGCCTTATCGGTGAGTTCCAGTTGCAGGTGCCGGTCTTCCAGCAGTCGCCGCAGCCGGGCCATCTGCAGGGTGACGATATCCCGCAGCTGTTCCCTGGTGAGGCGTTGGAAGATGAGGATGTCGTCCACCCGGTTCAGGAACTCCGGTTTGAAGTGGAGCCGCAGCGCCTCCATGACCCGGTCCCGCAGGATTTTTTCGTCGCTGATCTCGGCGATATACTGGCTGCCGATGTTGGAGGTCATAATGACGAGGGTGTTTTTAAAGTCCACGGTCCGGCCGTGGCCGTCGGTGAGGCGGCCGTCGTCCAGGATCTGGAGCAGCGCGTTGAACACCTCCGGGTGAGCCTTTTCGATCTCGTCAAACAGCACCACGGAGTAGGGCCGGCGGCGCACCGCTTCGGTGAGCTGGCCCCCCTCCTCGTAGCCCACGTAGCCCGGCGGGGCGCCCACGAGGCGGGACACCGTGTGCTTCTCCATGTATTCGCTCATGTCCAGGCGGATCATGGCCGCTTCCGAGTCAAACAGGAATTCGGCCAGGGCCCGGGCCAGTTCGGTCTTGCCCACGCCGGTGGGGCCCAGGAAGATGAAGGAGCCCAGGGGGCGGTTGGGGTCTTGTAAGCCGGAGCGGGCGCGCCGTACGGCATTGGAGACGGCCTGCACCGCCTCTTCCTGGCCCACGACTCGCTTGGCGAGGCGCTCTTCCATGTGCAGGAGTTTCTGCTTCTCGCCTTCGAGCATCCGGGTGACCGGGATGCCGGACCACTTGGCCACCACTTCGGCCACGTCCTCGGCGTCCACCTCTTCCTTGAGCATGGCCCCGTCCGCCTGCATTGCCGTGAGCTTCTGGTTTTCCTCCTCCAGCTCCTTTTGCAGATTCAGGAGAGTGCCGTAGCTCAACTCCGCCGCCCGGGCCAGATCGCCGATGCGCTCGGCGTGAGCCGCGTCGATCCTGGCCTTCTCAATCTGCTCTTTGGTGGCCTGGATCTTGGTGATGGCCTCTTTTTCCTGCTGCCAGCGGGCCGTAAGCGTTGCGCTTCTCTCCTTCAGATCGGCCAGCGATTTTTCAATCTTTTCCAGGCGCTCTTGTGAAGCCGGGTCCTGCTCCTTACGCAAGGCCTCCCGCTCGATCTCCTCCTGGGTGATTTTGCGCTCCACTGCGTCGATCTCCGCCGGGCGGGAATCGATCTCCATGCGCAGTTTGGACGCCGCCTCGTCGATCAGGTCCACCGCCTTGTCCGGGAGTTGCCGGTCCGTGAGGTAGCGGTGGCTGAGGGTGGCCGCGGCCACGATGGCGCTGTCCTTGATGCGCACCCCGTGGTGCACTTCGTATTTTTCTTTCAGGCCCCGGAGGATGGCGATGGTATCCGCCACCGAGGGCTCGGCCACCATGATGGGCTGGAAGCGGCGCTCCAGGGCGGCGTCTTTTTCAATGTACTTGCGGTACTCGTTGATGGTGGTGGCGCCCACGCAATGCAATTCCCCCCGGGCCAGGGGCGGTTTGATCATGTTGGAGGCGTCCATGGCGCCCTCCGCCGCCCCGGCGCCCACCAGGGTGTGGAGCTCATCGATGAACATGATGATCTGG
>PEWM01000247.1:5635-5924 GCA_002779455.1 Deltaproteobacteria bacterium CG07_land_8_20_14_0_80_60_11 | reverse complement strand
CTTCTTTGAGCACCGCCTTGAGACGGTCTTCAAATTCGCCCCGGAACTTGGCCCCGGCAATGAGCGCCCCCAGGTCCAGGGTCACCAGGCGCTGGTTTTTGAGGCCCTCGGGCACGTCGCCGTTGACGATGCGCTGGGCCAGGCCTTCCACGATGGCGGTCTTGCCCACCCCGGCCTCGCCGATGAGCACCGGGTTGTTCTTGGTGCGCCGGGAGAGCACCTGCACGATCCGCCTTATTTCGCTGTCCCGGCCGATCACCGGGTCGAGCCTCCCGGTCCGGGCCATTTC
>PEWM01000247.1:3446-5622 GCA_002779455.1 Deltaproteobacteria bacterium CG07_land_8_20_14_0_80_60_11 | reverse complement strand
CCGTATTTCTCCAGGGCCTGGAATTTCTCTTCCGGGGCCTGATCGGTGACCCTTTGGGCGCCCCGCAAGTCGGCCAGGGCCTTGAGGATGGCCTCGGGGGTGAGCCCCTGGTTTCTAAGCAGCCGGCCCGCATCATTGGCCTTGTCCGCCGCCAGCGCCCAGAAAAGGTGCTCGGTGGAAATATAATCATCTTTCATCCGGCCGGCCTGTTTGAAGGCGTCGTCCAGGGCCTTATTCAAGCCCGGAGAAATATAGACCTGGGCCTCGCCGCTCACCTTGGGCAGGCGGCTTAACAGGTCATCCACTCCCCGGGTCACGTTGCCGGGATCGATCTCCAGCTTTTTCAGGAGGGGGCGGATCAGGCCGTCCTCCTGGGCCAGGAGCGTGCGCAGCAGGTGGGCCGGCTCAATCTGGGGGTTCCCCAGTTGCCGGGCCAGTTCCTGCGCCCCCTGCAACGCCTCCTGGGCCTTGTAGGTTAACTTGTCCATTCTCACTGCCATTATGTCCAAACCTCCGCCTCAATAGGGCTAACCTTGAGAAATCATTTATAAAAAGTTAAACATCAAAGTAACCTTGTCAAGTCCAGGTGAATAGGTGACAGGGTAAATCCCCAAAAAGCGCTTGCGGCGAATAATATTGACAGGAAGTGATTTTTTGATTAATATGAAATTATTACAAATAATAATCTTTTTTAACTAAGATTTTAATTAGTTATCTAACTAGAAATTAATGTGTACGTAGATATTTTTAACTCAGAAACTGGCTATGGCGATTATGGGCTGATAATCCTGCATAAGGCAGGCGACCTGCTCGGACCCCAAAACGCGGGGGTGGGTTGGGCGCAAGGCAAATGCCCAAAAATGATTGCTGGTTGATACGAAATTAATACGAACAATCCTGTGGATAGTCAGGAATAACCATGGATAGAGCCGATTTGTATAAATCATTTCAGGATAGATATCTGAACAAGCTAGAGATCGGCTTTAGACTGCCGGGTGAATTTCCTTTGCCGGAGGTTTGGCAGGAGATCCGGAAGGAGCGGAGGTCAAAGGCGGAGAACCTGGCCTTGAAGGATGAAAAGGGGGGAACTTTCTGGTACGTCAATACCAAACCCCTGCAGGCTAAACTCCATCAAATCGACAGTCGCGGCAAAGATTCATTATATAGTTACATTAAACCGGATATTGAAAATGAGTTGGCTCTTGACTCCATTATAGAAGAGGCCTGGGCTTCCAATATAATCGAGGGCGCGTTCACTACCCGTAAACGCGCCCAGGAACTGGTGCGCCGCAACCTGACCCCCAAAGACAAAAACGAATTGATGATGAAGAATAATCATCAAGCTATGACGTTTATCCTCGAAAATCGGGAATCTGACTTCAGCATTGATTTCATCCTGAATATTCATCGAATTATAACTCAAAATACTTTGGATGACCCGGAATATGCAGGCAAATTCAGAGATGATGAGGTATTTATTTGGGACAAGACCAACACGGTAATCTTTAAACCCATGGCGGATGAAAACATTAAGGAAAGTTTAAACAATTTAGTCGTCTGGGTCAATACTCATTCTGAAGAAGACTTTATTCACCCGATTCTCAAAGCCTCAATCATCCACTTCTTCTTAGTCTATGTTCATCCTTTTTATGACGGCAATGGCAGGACTGCAAGAGCTATTTTCTATTTTTATTTGTTAAAACATAAGTACGATTTCTTTAAATATTTCTCTATTTCAGCATTAATCGCCAAGCAGAAAGAGAAATATTATAAAGCTATCAAAGAAGTAGAGGATTATGAGAACGACTTGACCTATTTTCTGTTATATTCGGCTGATGTTGTTTTAAAGTCAATTGACGAGATAATTGATAAGATCGCCAAAAAATACCAATCGGATAGAATTTCTAAAAATTTAAATTTGAGGGGGGTACATCTTAATAGAAGGCAAAAGAAGTTGATTAAGATACTCATAGACCAGGATCAAAAAACCATGACAACCAGGAGATATGAGAAAATATTCAAAGTATCGTATGGAACTGCGAGAAGCGATTTAAATGAATTATCGAAAAATGGACTTTTGCAAAAAAGAAAGTTGGGCAAAGGATTTATTTATTCCACCAATCTTGATTCATATTTAAGCTAATTACCGGTAACTTAATGAAACAAATCGCCATCA
>PEWM01000247.1:1418-3298 GCA_002779455.1 Deltaproteobacteria bacterium CG07_land_8_20_14_0_80_60_11 | reverse complement strand
GGAGTGCGTTGCGTCCTTCGGCGGCCGGGCCCTTATGACCCGGGAGGACCACCCCTCGGGTAGCGACCGCCTGGCCGAAGCCGCCGGGCTGCTCCACCTGGCGCCCGAGGACATCGTCATCAATATCCAGGGGGACCAGCCGGTCTTTCCGCCGGACCTCATCTCCCGGCTGGCCGAGGTTTTGCGCCGGGACCCCGGGGCGGTCATGGTCACCCCGGTCAAGCGCCTGAGCGACCCTTTGGTTGCGGCCAACCCCAACACCGTCAAGGTGGTGTTCGACCGGGCCGGGCGCGCCCTCTATTTCTCCCGCAGCCCCCTGCCTTTCTGGCGGGACGGCGGCCAGCCCTATTTTTACCGCCACCTCGGCATCTACGCCTACCGGGTGCAGTTTCTCCAGGAGTTCGTGCACCTGCCCCCCGGGCGCTGGGAAGCCGCCGAAAAGCTGGAGCAGCTCCGGGCCCTGGAGCACGGCTTTCCCATTCACATCGTGGAAACGGACGGGGACACCCGGGAGGTGGACAGCCCGGAAGACGCCCGGCAGGTGGAAGAGTTTCTCCGGCGGCAACCGTCTGACTAATGCCGGATTCGAGTACTCGTTCCCAAGCTCCTGCTTGGGCACGTATTTGTGGCCCAAGCTCTGCTTGGGCACCTTAATTATTCGATTAAATTCAATTGCTTAATGAATGGCAAAGCGGAGCTTTGCCTCCAATTGGGTTCCCAAGCAGGAGCTTGGGAACCAGAAAATAATTGAAGAGCAAGGCCGCGGACTAAGGAGTGGCTTTGAGGGGAGCAGTCGGTTCCTTGTAATACTGCGGAAACTTCCCGGCCAGAACCGGCGTCAAGTGCGTGGCGATGATGTCCGCCATCCGGGCGGCGCCGGCGTTGGTGTAGTGCATCAGGTCGAAATAGTAGGCTGGGTTTTTGGGCATCTCCCGGGCCAGGTCAATCACCAGGACGCCTTGTTCCCGGCCCACTTCCCGGGTCACGTCGTTGTATAGTTCCAGGACCTGCCAGGCCGTAACGCCGTCCATGTCCTGGGCCACAAACCGGTGGCCCAGATCCACCCCGCTGGCCGCATCCACGCCTTCGCCGTAGAGCACCGGCTGCGTCACCAGCCCCGGCACAATATTATGCTCCCGGCAAATGGCCATGAGTTTTTCCAGTCTGGCTTTATACGGCCGCAAGTAATGGTCTTGATGGTCTTTAATAACATCGGCCCTGGTCGCGTCCGAGACTTGGAAATGTGGTAGCTTTTTAAAGTCGATCTCCTGGGGTTTGTTCTGGTTGTTAATCATGACGGACTTGGGAAAGTAATAACGGTACAGGTTCACGCTGGCTGCGGCCAATTCGCTGTGCACCGCCGCGGAAGCCAGGAAGCGCTCCAGGGAGCGGAACTTAATTCCATGAATTTCCTGGTCAAAATTACGTTCGGTGCGAAGGCCCTGGTCATTAAGCCCCACCAGGAAGATCACCACTTTGGGTTTTAACTTCACCAGGTAATCCTGCATCAGGATGTAGTGCCCGAAGGTGGAATTGCCGCTGAGACCGGCGTTATTAAGCCACAGGTGGTTGAAGTTGCGCTGCAAGTCCACTCCCAAGTCGTGCGGCCAGGTTTTGTTTTCGGCCAGGTCAAAACATTCGGTGGTGCTGCCGCCCACCATCACGATCGTCAGATGCCGGGAAAAATCGGCGGGCGGTTCCGGACCCCGGAACCCCAGGGAATTGCGTTGATGGACCACGACCCTATCCAGTTTCCCCAACCCGTGTTCATGATGGATAATTTCCTGCTTATTGATGGGCAAAATGATTTTGTCACCCTTGATTCTGAAGCCCAAAGGATTATAAATTCTCAAGATCAGTTCACAGAGACCTAAAACTAA
>PEWM01000247.1:0-1401 GCA_002779455.1 Deltaproteobacteria bacterium CG07_land_8_20_14_0_80_60_11 | reverse complement strand
AAACCAAAAGATTTTTGCCAACGTTACCTAATCTAGCCCGCATTGTTGTTTGTGACACTTCTTTTGGTGCCATTACTTATCGCTCCTGACCTTTTTTTATGTATCATGAGTTACTGAATTGTCAAGGGGAATTCAGCCTCGGCGTCAACACGGTTTTTGCTAGTGCAACAAATCTTCGGATAACCACCGTCTCAACTTAATTAGGACGGCCCCGGCCTAATCCCTTGCCAGGGGGGCCGGATTTGACTATAGTTGCGTCAAAGGACCCTTCAATGCTCACGGCTCAATGTCACAGACTCTTATGATCCCGTCCGCACAACGGCAAATTTCCCCCGTGGTCATCTCCACGGCCCTGGGGCATGACGGCCGGGGCATTTTCCCCTACACCCTGCTCCCCGGCTACCGCCGGCTCCTGGCCGCCGTCAGGGACACCGGCGCCACGGTATTCACCAAATCCGCCACCCGCTTTAAACGCCGGGGGAACTTCATCCCCGCCAACCCCCTCACCTGGAAATACATCCGGCGCCTCCCGGATATGGGCCTGCTCAACGCCTACGGCCTCACCAATGCCGGGGTGGAAGCCTGCGCCCTGGATATCCGGCGGGCCTGCGACCTGGGGTTCAAGATCATCCCCAATCTCTATCCCGAGTTCATCAAGGGGACGGATACCGCCATCCAAGAGACCCTGGTGGCCGTCGAGACCTACCGGCAGCACCTGGGCCCCCTATTCCGAGCCCTGGAACTCAATTACTCCTGTCCCAACTCTGAGGAGGCTATTGCCAAAAATGTGGTCCAGGCAATCCAGTGCACCCGAAAAGTGCGCAGCCTCTATCCTCAGCTGTTTTTAATTGCCAAGCTCAGCATCTGCCACCCCTACGAGTTCGCCCAGGAACTGGAGCGCATCGGGGTCAACGCCCTCCACGCCGTCAATACCATCCCCTACAATATAGTCTTTCCGCTGCAGCGCTCCCCCCTAAACGAGGTGAGCGGCGGCGGCGTCTCCGGGGGTCCGGCCTTCGAATTGGCGTACAAGTACAATCAGGAATTGCGGTCCAAGGTGGATCTGCTGTTGATCATGGGCTGCGGGGTCACGTGCGCCGACGACGTCCGGCGTTACTTCGACCTGGGCGCCGACGCCGTCAGCCTGTGCACCCTGGCCCTCAGGAAGCCTCAGGCGGCGGCCGGGATCGTGCTCAAGTTTAATGGCTGAGGCGGCGGCCTTACGAAAGGGGTAAATGGAGCAGCTGATGCCAACACGCTCTATTTGATACACATTTTTGTATAAAAAAGTAGGGGCGGGTTTTAAACCCGCCCCGACGCCACTGATATTCTTTAAATTCCCTACTTGCCGATCACCAGGATCACGGCGTCTTTGGCGACGGAGGCGCCGGGCTCGAAGTT
>PEWM01000253.1:9949-10801 GCA_002779455.1 Deltaproteobacteria bacterium CG07_land_8_20_14_0_80_60_11 | reverse complement strand
AACGCCCAATGTCTACTGACGGAAGTTGGATCAATATCTCTCCATGGCTTGCCGCTTTCCCCTTTTCTTACGCCAGCGCCCGTTAGACTGATTGGCTGAAATACTCGCCCTGTTTCCGGCTCAACAAAATTAAAATGTTTAGCAATATATTCTTGGTCGTGGGAAATTTTTAGATTAGTCCATTTAAAATGATCACTCTTGGAATAAAAGAAAATTATATCGTGAATAGGCCCGAAGCGATTAGACGAGCCGTGGGCAAAGGTACGCTTCCATGAAATTTCATTGCGGAAATTTTTCGGGCCGAAGATTGCGTCCATGACAAGTTTTAAATAATGGCTGGCCGTGGGATCACAATGCAAATAAATGCTCCCGGTTTTTTTCAGCACCCGGTGGAGTTCCACCAGGCGGACGGCCATCATGGTAAGGTACGCCATCATGTCGTTGTTGCCCAGGAAGGAGCGCAGGGCCAGGAGCAGGTCAGCCAGTTTTTCAGGGCCGATTCCCTGCTGCACCACCTCATCAAAGGCCGCTTCCGACTCCATGCCCCAATGCCAGGTATCATCGAAGGCGGTGATTTGGGCGCCGGACTTTGAGCCGTTCTGCTCGGCAAACAGGACGTTGTAGGTGGCGTTGGAATTGAAGGGCGGGTCCAGATAAATCAAGTCAACGCTGCCGGCGGGGATGTGCTGCGCCCGGAGGATGGTCAAATTGTCACCAAAATAGAGTTGGTTCTTCCAATTATCCAATCCCGCGCCTCCTGAATTGCAATTGAGACTTGCCCGCCTTATATCATTGTCTGTCCATGCCGGCGCAGGCTAAAGCCTGCGGCTACCTGGTTCAGTGTTCAAATGA
>PEWM01000253.1:0-9481 GCA_002779455.1 Deltaproteobacteria bacterium CG07_land_8_20_14_0_80_60_11 | reverse complement strand
GCCGCTAACAGGGGGATGTCTTCCTGGCGCTGGCGCAGGGGCGGCAGGTGGAGGTGGACCACGTTGAGGCGATAGAACAGGTCTTCCCGGAAACGGCCGGCCTCTACTTCCTCTTTCAGGTCCTGGTTGGAGGCCGCCACCACCCGGACATCCACCTTGATGGTGCGGGCGCCGCCCACCCGCTCGAATTCCATCTCCTGGAGCACCCGGAGGAGCTTGACCTGGAGGCCCTGGGACATCTCCGCCACTTCGTCCATAAAGAGGGTGCCGCCGTCGGCCAGTTCGAACCGGCCCTTGCGCATGGCCACGGCGTGGGTGAAGGCGCCCCGTTCATGGCCGAAGAGTTCGCTCTCCAGCAGGGTTTCGGTCAAGGCGGCGCAGTTGACGGAGATGAAGCTTTTGGCGGCCCGGTTGCTGCACTGGTGGATGGCCCGGGCGATGAGTTCCTTGCCGGTGCCGCTCTCGCCGGTAACCAGGACCGTGGCCCGGGACCCAGCCACCCTTTTCACCAGGGCCAGGATTTCCTCCATGACCCGGGACGTTCCCACAATGTTGGGGAAGCCGTACTTTTTGTCCAATTCCTGGTTGAGCCGGCGGTTTGCCAGGATGAGGCGGCGGTGCTCCAGGGCCTTGGCGATGGTCACCAGGATTTCTTCATTCTTGAAGGGCTTGAGGATGTAATCGAAGGCGCCCTTTTTCATGGCCGAGACCGCTTTTTCCACGGTGCCGAAGGCGGTCATGATGATCACCGGCAGACCCGGGTAGAGTTGCTGCAATTTCTCCAAGAGATCGATGCCGCTCATCTTGGGCATCTTCATATCGGTGAGGACGAGGTCCAGATCGGAGGCCCCGGCGATCTTCACCGCCTCGATGGCGCTGGGGGCAGTGAGGACTTCGTAACCGGCCTCCCCCAGCAGGGTTTCCATGACGGTGAGATAATTGATTTCGTCGTCAACGACCAGGATAGTATCCATGGTGGAATAGGCTCGCTTTGCTCTTGGCCGGACGGTAAACGGTCAAGTGGCCGCAATCGTCAACTTACTTTTTGCATTGCCAAGGCGGGAATAGTAATGGTGACCGTGGCGCCGGCTCCCGCGGCGCTGCTGATCGAAAGGTCCCCCTGGTGCGCCTCGATGATGCTTTTGACGATGGGCAGTCCCAGGCCGCTGCCTTTTTCCTTGGTGGTGAAAAAAGGGTTGAGGATCTTATTCAAGGTCTCGGGCTCAATGCCTTCGCCATCATCCTGAAAGCGGATTTCTCCCCCCTGACCGTGGGGGCCGGGCATAATGGACACGGTCAGGTGACCGCCGTGAGGCATGGCCTGGATGGCATTCAGGAGAATATTCAAGAAGGCCTGGTACAAGAGATCCTGGTCAACCATGAGGGCCTGGCCGTTCAGGTGATATTCCCGGGTGACCTTGATGCCCAGGCGGCCGATCTCGGGGGCCAGCAATTCCAGGCTCCGGTTTAAGGTCGCCTCCAGATCGCAGGGGCGGAGGTTGGGGATGCGGGGCCGGGCGAAATCCAAAAATTCCGTGACCTTCTCATTGAGGCGGTTAGACTCTTCCACGATGATCTGGGCCAGGCGGTTTTTGGGTTCATAGCGGGCCAACCGTTCTTGCAGAAGCTCGGCGGTGGAACTGATGATCCCCAGGGGATTGCGGACCTCGTGGGCGACCCCGGCGGTCATCTCGCCCAGGGCCGCCAGGCGCTCTGACTGGTGGAGCTGCGCTTCCAGGCGGCGCTGTTCCTCCTGGCGCCGCTCCAGGATAATGCCGGCTTTTTTGACGATTTGCCGCAGGACCAGAAATAACAGGCCCATGATCACCACGAGGGTGATCAAAATGATCAGCCGGAAGTTGGCGATTTCGGCCAGGTCCCCGGAGATATTCTGGGTAATCTCAATGACGCCCACCACCGGGCCGGTCTGGGGGATGAGCTTGTCCTCCAGGCGGAAGGGGATGTAAGCCTTGAGGTTCTGGTGCTGGTAACCGCGAGGCCAGAAGATGCTCCAGAAGGTGTTGTAGCCGGGTAACTCGAAGTAGTTTTCCCCGGCCAGGGCCCTTTGCACCCCCACGACATCGCCGCATTTTTTCCCCAGGGGCAATGGGGCGGTGCTATAGGAGAAGACCCCCTCCTGATCGTACTGGTTCAGTTGCTCCACGTGAAAGCCATGGATGGTGGTACGGACCACCACGTCCAGGCGCTGGGATTGCTCCGGGTCCGACAGGGTAATGCGCCCGCCTTTTTCGAAGGCGGTGGGCAGGACGAATTGCTGATAGATCTGGTGGTTCAGGTTGGAGGCCAGCAGGATCAGATAGTCTTCGTTCTTCTTCAGGTTCATCTGCTGGGCCCGGAGGGTCAGGAGCACCGTCAGGATGACGGTAAACACCAGAATGACCACAAACCCGGGCAAGGAGAAAAATTTAACCAGGCCGAAAGTATCCAGGTCTTTCCCCGGACGCCACCAGGAGGTTGTGAGTTTCAGGCGCTTCATGATGGTTCAGGCAATCCGGTATTTCTCTAAAGCCGGAGGGGCGTCGGCAAATTCCCGGTGATAGTTTTCGAACCCCCGCCGGCCCATCAGGCCATAGGTAGTTTGTTTGCCCCCCTCCACTCCCGGCTGGTCGAAGGCGTTGACCCCGAAGAGGGAAGCTGCCGCCACCGTCACTGCTTCCAGGAGATAGATTAATTGCCCGATGGTAAAGGGGTTGATCTCCGGCAGGCGCAGGGTCAGGTTGGGCCGGCCGGCCTTCATGAGATTAAAGGCGGTGGCCTGCTGTTCCACCTGGAGCAGCTCATTAAGGGAATGGCCACCCAGGTAGCTCAGGGCTTCCTGGTCGGGATACAGGTCCGGGATTTCCAGGTGGTGCTTGAAGTTATCCACGGCCAGGAAGGTGATCAGCTTGTCGGGAGGCCCTTCCATGTAGAGCTGCAATTGGGAATGCTGGTCGGTGGTTCCCAGGGCCCGGACCGGGGTGCTGCCGGCATTGACGGCGTTGCCCTGGAGATCATGGCGCTTCCCCAGGCTTTCGGCCCAGAGTTGGCAGAACCAATCCGCCATCCCGGCCAGGGTGCTGGCGTAGGGCATAAACACCAGGATGGGCCGGGCCTTGGCGGTAGCAAAGAGATAGAAGAGGGCCGCCAGGCGACAGGCCGGGTTTTGGTCAGGAGCTGCGTCTTTCAGGCGCTGATCCATGAACCGGGCCCCGGCCAGGAGTTCCTCCACTTCAATGCCAGCCAGGACGGCAGGCAAGAGCCCCACGGCGGAGAGCACCGAGAAGCGGCCTCCCACATTGGGGGGAACGGCCAGGGAAGTTAGGCGCTCCCGAGCCGCCAGGCTCCGGAGCGGCCCCTTTTCCGGGTCGGTGGTGATGATGAGGCGCTCCCGGGCCTTGGCCTCCCCCACCCGGGCCTTGAACAGCTGGTATATCCACAGGAACTGGGCCAGGGTTTCGGCGGTATTGCCGGATTTGCTGATGACGTTGACGGCGGTGCGGCGCATATCCAGGCCGTCCAGCAGACCGTACAGGTAGTCGGGGTCAACGTTGTCGGCGACCCAGAGTCCGAGCTTCAGTTGGCGGCGGGCCATGGGGAACTTGTTGTGTTGGGGGTGGCACAGGGCTTGATGCAGGGCCCGGGCCCCCAGGGCGGAGCCCCCGATTCCCAGCACCACCAAATCCCAGCACCACTCCAGCAGCGGTTTGGCAACCTGGTGGATCTCTTTGACGACCTGGGTCTGATAGGGCAACTCCATGAAACCCATCTGGCCGCTCTTCCGCCGGGCGGCCAGATCTTGATGAAACGCCTCCAGCCGGGGGGCTAATCCTTGCAGTGCCGTTTCGGTAAGGCCGCTCTCTCCCAGAAACTCTGCCATGGCATAATTGTGGTCGAGGCTCAACTTCATGTTTTGGACCCACTTGGGGTCTTCGTAGCGCTTCATGGGCTTCTCGCTTTCTGGGGTACGGCCGGGTCTGGCCCCGGAACCGGAAAATTGCCGTGTGTTAAAACTTTAGCCCAGAGTGCCGGGAGATTCAAGGGGAATCGGTGCACCGCCTGATAGCCCGATCTTTCCTTGACATCATTCCGGTACTGCCATTAGGATACGATTTATTATAACCAATGATGCAGTACGTCCAAAATTCCTGGAGCATCCCGAGCCGGGGGAAGCGCCGGGTGGGAGGGGCTGCCCGGGGCCTTGAGCTCACTTGACCTGAAGGGGCGCGGATGGAAGCGCAACAGTACCGGAAATTATGGTGGGACATCATCTTGGCCACCGTGTGTTTTTCGGTGGTCCCGCTCTTTGTCCTGGGAGGGGTAATTTATCACCAGTTCAGCGTGTCCTATACCGCCAAGATCATGGACGACATGAAGACCCTGGCGGAAAATCGAGCCAGTTCGATTGACCTGTTTCTGGAGGAACGGATTTCACAGCTTACCGGTCTGGCGAATACTCATTCCGTGCAACAATTACAGAACGAAGATTTTTTAAACAAGGTTTTTAATGTTATCCAGACCCGCTCCAAGTCATTTTTAGACCTGGGGGTCATCGACGAGGAAGGGAACCACCTGGCCTATGTGGGACCATATTACAGCATCCTGAAAAAAGGAAATTACCAGGATGAGAAATGGTTTCATGAGGTGATGGTCACGGGGGTTTACGTCAGCGATGTCTTCCTGGGATTCAGGAAAATTCCCCATTTCATCATTGCCGTCATGGTGCGGGAGAAGAACCAGAGTTGGGTTCTCAGGGCCACCATCGATTCGGACATTATCGACAATATCGTGCGGGCCGCCTGGATCGGCAAAAAAGGCGACGCCTTTATCATCAACCGGGAAAACGTGCTGCAGACCACGCCGCGCTTTGGCGGCAAGGTCATGGAGCCCCCCAAGGCGCCCGAGTTCGCCGCGGCCACCGGCGCCATGGTGGAGGAGATGGACTTTCGCGGCGAGACCTTCCTCTACGCCACCAGTATCATTAAACTGAAAAAGTGGGTCCTGGTAATGCGGGAAGCCCCCACCGAGCAACTGACCCCACTGTTGCAGGCCAGGTTTCTGGCGGCGTTAATCGCCCTGGGGGGCGTGGTGCTCATCATCATCGGGGCGTACTTCACCACCCGGGCGATGATGAAGGAACTGCAGCGGATGGACCGGAAGAAGGCGGCCAGCGATGAAATGGCGATACAATCCAGCAAGATGGCGGCCCTGGGGAAAATGGCGGCGGGCATCGCCCATGAAATCAACAACCCCCTGGCGGTGATCGGCGAGAAGGCGGGCTGGATGAAGGACCTGCTGGGCATGGAGGATGTGGCCAAGAGCGAGAACTTCCAGGCACTGTCGGATGCGGTGACCAAGATCGAGTATCACGTAGTGCGGGCCAAGACGCTGACCCACCGCCTGTTGGGGTTTGCCCGGCGGATGGAGCCGATGGCCGCGCGGATCAACATTAACGAAATCCTGGATGAGAGTATCGAGTTTTTGAAGAACGAGGCCCGCTACCGCAGCATCGATATCCAGACGAATTACGCCCCGGACCTGCCCTTGACCACCACGGACCAGGCCCAGCTGCAGCAGGTGTTCCTGAACATCATCAACAATGGCATCGACGCCATCGGCAAAGACGGGGAGATCACCATCAATACCAGATTGACCAAGAAAAATAACGAAATATCCGTTGAGATCAGCGATAATGGCCCGGGGATGCCCAAAGAGGTGTTACAAAAAATCTTCGATCCCTTTTTCACCACCAAGGAGGTGGGCAAGGGCACCGGCCTGGGCTTATCCATTTCTTATAGTATTATGGAGAAATTAGGTGGCCGGATCATGGTGGCCAGCGAGGAAGGCAGCGGCACCACTTTTACCATCTATTTACCGGTGAGATGACTCGAGGAGGTGACGGCATGGAGAAATTCAAGATACTGATTGTGGATGATGAGCAGGACTTCCTGGAGACCATTCTCAAGCGGCTGCAGGTGAGAAAGATTGAGGCCACCGGGGTGGACAGCGGCTACAAGGCGCTGGAATTTTTGGAGAAGCATGACGTTGATGTCATCATCCTGGATGTCAAGATGCCGGGGATAGATGGGATTGAGACGTTGCGGGAGCTCAAGAAGAAGAAACCCCTGGTGGAAGTAATCATGCTCACCGGCCACGCCTCGGTGGAATCGGGGATTCAGGGGATGCAACTGGGGGCCTTCGATTATGTCATGAAACCCGTGGCCCTGGACGAGTTGCTGGAGAAGGTGCGTCAGGCTTATGACCGGAAGGTGATCCAGGCAGGCAAGGCCTGAGGGCAGCAGACCAGTTATTCATGAGCCTTTGGACCACCCGTTAAGCATGAAAAAGTCGGTGGGGCGGGCCTCCGTACCCGCCACCATTGGTGGCACAGGTTTTCAACCTGTGCACCGCAGGCCGCCGGAGGTGGGTAAAGGACCGTAGGACGGGAAAGCGAAGCGCATCCCGCCTTTCGCATCATTCCATCTGCAGACGCCGAACGTTATCATCCGCCGCCCTCGTCACGTGACCGTGCTTTACCTTAACTAAATTTAATTGATATTTTAAATGCTTATCATATATGGAACTCACATCCCCCCGGATTGTAAATTTTACCCATCAATGTCAGATTAACCGTGAGGCGCCTTAAGTCATGCCGAGGAGGTTTTGTATGAAAGTACTGGTGGCTACAGACGGCTCGGAGTATTCCATGAAGGCCGTGCAACGAGCCTTGGAACTGGCGGAAAAACAAGGGGCGCAGGTGACCTTGATGTCGGTGGCCTATTACGTGGCGGATTATCTGGAAGGCATGCCGCCGAACACCCAGAACAAGCTGGAAGGCGAGGCCAGGGAGGCGTTGAAAAAGGGCAAGGCCCGGTTGACCAATCTGTACAATGAACATAACCAGGACGGACATTTTCAAGAAATAAGTTCTCCGTCTGTGCAGGTGCATTCCGAGAGCCGCCCTGGGGTAACATAAGCGCAAACCCCGGGCGATTCTCTGGTTTTTGTGGTAAAAGAAAGAAGTTGCCGCCACGGCAGGTGGTGGTTATAGCCTCGTGAAGCTGGAAAGGGATGATGAATTTAGGGCAGGTAAATCGGTGGCGCGATCGGGCAGGTAAAATCGGGGCCGCCTTTTGCATAATCGCCTTGCTGGCCCTGGTGGATGGCCTGCTGGTGCATTTCCGGGAACCGGCGAACCTCGTCAAGGCGCCGGCTTGCCGCATCCTGGTCTTCCGCGTCTGACTTGAAGGAGTTTTGGTAAGCATATGTGGAAGCGTCTCAGCCTGCGGGCCCGCATCTTGGTGCTCCTGATGGCGCTGGTGCTCACCACCATCGGCGGCGGCTTGGTGACCCTGTGGCACAATGCGGCCATGGACTCGCTCTTGACCTCGCTGATCGACAAAAACGTGGCGTCCTACCACGCGGCGGAAGAGCTGGAGTCCGCCCTTTTGCAACAGAAGGGGTACCTGACCTATTATTTTCTGGACGGCAACCCCGAGTGGCTCAAGGAAATTACGCGGTACAACCGCGCCTTTGAGGACTGGCTGGAAAAGGCCCGGAAATCCGCCTATACCGAGGCCATGCGAGAGATTATCGGGCAGATTGATGCGCAATATCATCAATATGTTATTGCCCGGGAACGGGTGATCGCCCTCTACCGGGAGGGCATGAGGGAGGCGGGGGCCAAATTGCACTGGGAAATACGCCACCAGTATGTCGAGATTCTCAATCTCTGCCAAAGGTATAAAGTGACCCACGAGTACGCCATCTCCCGGGTGCGGACGGAGAGCCAGGCCCGGGCCCGGTTCATTAACGCCTTCGCCCTGGTGGCGGTGCCCGCGGTGGCGGTTCTGGGGGTATTGCTGGCGTATATCCTCATCAAGCAGATCCTGGGGCCGATTCGCCAACTGGCCCTTTCGACCGCGCCGGCCAAGCCTGGCGCGCAGGCGCCGGATGAAGTTAAGGCCCTGAGCAGCCGGATGCACAGTCTCATCGAGGACGTGGACCAGGCCCAGACGGAGCTTACGCGCAGCCAGGAACATCTCCTGCAATCGGGGAAGTGGGCCATGGTGGGGAAGCTGGCGGCGGGGGTGGCCCACAGCATCCGCAATCCCCTGACCTCGGTGAACATGCGGCTCTTTTCCCTGAAACGGTCCCTGGCGATGTCGTCGTCCCAGCAGGAAGATTTCGAGGTCATCTCCGAAGAAATCCGGCATATCGACACGATTGTGCGCAATTTTCTGGAGTTTTCCCGGCCGCCCAAACTGAAGGTGCAGCGGGTGAGCGCGTCCGACGTGGTGAACATGGCCCTGGTGTTGCTGCGGTACCGCCTGGAATCTTACGGGGTGGAAGTGAAGCTTATCCGGCCGCACCGGCTGCCCGAGATTTGGGCCGATCCGGACCAGTTGAAGGAAGTTTTGGTCAACCTGGTGCTCAACGCCTGTGAAGTTATGGTGAACGGCGGCGTCATCACCATCCGGGAAGAGGAAAAGGGCGAGCCGCCCCTGGGACCGGCGGTGGTTATCCGGGTGAGCGACAATGGTCCCGGCATCCCCGAGTCCGTGCGGGAGAAGGTCTTTCAACCCTTTTTCAGCACCAAGGAAGAAGGCACCGGCCTGGGCCTGAGCATTGCCACCCGCATCATCGAAGACCATGGCGGCCGGTTGGAACTGGAATCTAGAGAGAATGAGGGGGCGACTTTCATTATCACCCTGCCCCTGGGGAAAGATGAATCATGGGCCACATCCTGATCGTGGACGACGACGCGCAGCTGCGGCAGAGCTTTGAAAAAATCTTGACTGCGGAAGGGCATACCGTGAAAACCGCGTCCAGCGGGGAGGCGGCCATTTCTCTGGTCAAGGCGGCAGTCCCGGACCTGGTGATCATGGATGTGCGCATGCCGGGGATGAGCGGCCTGGAGGCCTTTCGGACCATCCACGAAATCGAGCCCAAGCTGCCGGTCATCATCATGACCGCGTTCGGCACCACCGATACCGCCATCGAGGCCACCAAGCTGGGGGCCTTCGAATACGTCCTCAAGCCCCCCGAGATTCCGGACATCCTGGCGTTGATCGGCCAGGCGTTAGAAGCGGGGCGGTTCATGCGCTCCCGGGTGGAACTGGACGTGGCGCCGGATTCAGCCGCGGCGGACGCCATCATCGGCAAAAGCAAGCCCATGCAGGAGGTGTATAAGGCCATCGGGCGGGTGGCCCCCACCGACGCCACGGTGCTGATCCGGGGGGATTCGGGCACCGGCAAGGAACTGGTGGCCCGGGCCATTTATCAACACAGCCTGAGGTCGGCCAAGCCCTTCCTGATCATCAACTGCGTGGCCATCCCTGAGACCTTGCTGGAGTCTGAACTGTTCGGCTACGAAAAGGGGGCCTTCACCGGGGCCGTCAACCGCCGGGTGGGGAAGTTCGAGCAGGCCCACGGAGGCACCGTGTTCCTGGATGAAATCGGGGACATGCCGTTTTCCATTCAG
>PEWM01000213.1 GCA_002779455.1 Deltaproteobacteria bacterium CG07_land_8_20_14_0_80_60_11 | reverse complement strand
GCGGTCAAAATGTAGGGCGGGCACTGCCCGCCAAAATCCTTAAAACTAACAGCCGAGGGCGGCTGTTCCACATTATTCTGTCTGCTCTGAAAAGTTCGTCAGCACAGGTTGAAAACCTGTGCCACCATATCTTTTCATGTTTTAGACGTGAGCCGAAGGCTCATGAGTGACTGAGCTGAGAAGTTCGGCTCACGGTCAGACTACATCAGGGGGCGCCGGAGCGCCTGCCGGCGGCCCTCAACCGGACTAACTTCCAGGATTTTTTGGCGGGACCTTGGCACAACCTAAACCTCCCTTAGCCCCGGACCTGAACTCCCACCCTCTTTCGACCCTGGAGGGGACGGTGGAGCGCCTCACCTTCGCCGACCCGGACAGCCACTACGCCGTGGTGCGCCTCCGGGTCAGGGGGCGCCGCCAGCCCGCCACCGTGGTGGGCCCGTTGGCCGCGGTCAAGGAAGGGGAACAGCTCCGCCTCAAGGGCCACTACGAGGTGCACCCCAAGTGGGGGGAGCAGTTCCGGGTGGTGTGGTGGTACGCGGTGCTCCCCGCCACCGTGGCCGGCATCGAAAAATATCTGGCCTCGGGGCTCATCAAGGGCATCGGGGGCGAACTGGCCCAACGCCTGGTGGCCCATTTCGGGGGCGAGACCCTGACGGTGATCGGCGACCACCCGGAGCGCCTGACGGAGGTGTCCGGGATCGGGCCGAAAAAGATGGCCCAGATCCGCCGGGACTGGCAAACCCATAAAGCGGCCCGGGAGGTCCTGGTGGCGCTGCAGGGCCTGGGCGTGCCTATGGGCATGGCCACCAAGATCTATCAGCAGTACGGCGCCGGGGCGGTGGAGGTGGTGACCACCAACCCCTACCAGCTGGCCCTGGATATCCACGGCCTGGGGTTTCTCACCGCCGACCGCCTGGCCGGCCGCCTCAACCTGGACCCCCTGACCCCGGCCCGCCTGGCCGCGGGGCTGCTGCACCTTCTGGACACCATGGCCGGGGAAGGTCACGTCTATGTCCCGGAAGAGGTGCTCCTCAGCCGGACCGGGGAATTGCTCCAGGTCCCCCGCCCGCCCCTTTTGGGGACCCTGGAGGACCTGGCCCGGGCAGGACGGGTGGTGCTGCCGGAGTTGCCGGCCGGCCGGGCCGTGTACAAAAAACCCGCCTGGCTGGCGGAAACCGGGGTGGCCCAGTCCCTGGGGCGCCTGCTCACTGCCGTGGGGAGCCACCCGCCGCTCTATCTTGAGGACCTCATCGCCCGGGTCCAGCAGCAGCGCGGCTTGACCCTCGGCCCGGAGCAGGCCGCGGCCGTGGCCGCCGCCCTCAAGGACAAGGTGCTCATCATTACCGGCGGCCCCGGCACCGGCAAGACCACCATTGTCAGCTGCATCCTGGACCTTTACCAGGGCCTGGGCGCCCGGGTTTTGCTCATGGCCCCCACCGGCCGGGCCGCCAAGCGCCTGAGCGAGACCACCGGTATGACCGCCACCACCATCCACCGGGCCCTGGAATTTTCCCCCCAGACCGGCGGCTTCCGCCGCAGTCCGGCGGACCCTTTGAAGGCGGAAGTGGTAGTGGTGGATGAGACCTCCATGGTGGACACCTACCTGATGTACCACCTGCTCCGGGCCGTGCCCGCCGCCGCCCGCCTCATCCTGGTGGGGGACGCCCACCAGCTCCCGGCGGTAGGGCCGGGCAACATTCTTAAAGACCTGATCGATTCCGGGGTCATCAGGGTGGCCCGCCTCACCCAGATCTACCGCCAGGCCAAAGAGAGCCTCATCGTAGTGAACGCCCACCGCATCAACCAGGGGGACTACCCTTTCCTGCCGAAGGAGTTCGGCAAGGGCGATTTCGTCTTCCTGGAACTGGATGACCCCGAGGCTATCAAGGCCAGGCTCCTGGACCTGGTGGCCGGGGAACTGCCCCGGCGCTACGGCTTGGATCCCCTGCGAGACCTCCAGGTGATCACGCCCATGCACCGGGGGCCGGTGGGCATCCAGACCCTCAACCAGGAACTGCAGCAGCGCCTCAACCCCGAGAGCGACCGCTGGTCCTGGGGGGGCCGGGTTTACCGCCGCCATGACAAGGTCATGCAACTCCGGAATAATTATTACAAGGAAGTATTTAACGGCGATATCGGCCAGGTTTGCGGGTTTTTGAGCGCCACCGGCCAGCTCCAGGTGGATTTTGACGGCCGGGTGATCACCTATGATCCCGGGGAACGGGAGGATCTCACCCTGGCTTACGCGGTGACGGTGCACAAGGCCCAGGGCAGTGAGTTTCCCGCCGTGGTGCTGGTGCTCACCACCCACCACTATATGATGCTGCAGCGGAACCTCCTGTACACCGCCCTCACCCGGGGGCGGCGCCTGGTGGTTATCCTGGGCAGCAAGCGGGCCCTCGGCATAGCCATCAGGAACGACCGGCCCGTCCGGCGGTATACGCACCTGGCGGCCCGCCTGCGGGAAACCCTGGTCCCGCCAACGGGGTAAAAATGCTTGACAATTACAGCTCGCAAGAGCACAATCAATAGTTGATGGGGGACACGCGTGGTAACTGATCTGTTTAACACCCTGGAACAGAAACTGGAACTGGTCTTGAGCAAGGTAAGCGCCTTGCAAGAGGCCAACGCGGCGCTGCAAAAGACCCTGGGCGACAAGGAACAGGCCCTCAAGGAGGCCGAAGCGGCGCTGGCCCGGGTCTCCCGGGAACGGGAAACGGTCCGGGAGCGGATCGATAAGATCCTCAACCGCTTAAAAATTATCGATACGGGAGAATCGGCATAGATCCGGTCCAGGAGCCCACGCCGGTGACCGTGGAAATATTGGGCCGCACGTTCACCTTGAAGGGGAGCATGTCTCCGGAGAGCCTGCAGGCGGTGGCCCGGGAGGTGGATGCCCAGCTCCGCGAATTGCAGCAGGCCTTTTCCACCAGGCCCTTGAGTGACCTGGCAATCCTGGCGGCACTGAATCTGGCGTATGAATGCCTGGAGAGTAAGGAGGGCTATCAACAGCTCCAAACCGAAATCGAGACGCGGTCCAGACAATTAATCCAAATACTGGAGGCAAGCGACTCATCTTTTCTCCCCGGCCCGTGACGCCGCCCCGGAACCTTCCGGCTCAAAGGGGTGTTGGAGTCCCGGCAGAAAAGACCTGGGTAGAGGAAAAGGACGAGGACGACAGGAAAGTAGTCCGGGCGGCAGTAAAACGACGTTCCGGTCAGAAATAATGCCCCTGGCGAAAAAAGGCCAGCAGACCCAATATCCTTGAATATTTAGTGGGATATCCATCAGATATGAGTGGGGCAGCGTCAGAGTATACCCGAGCGTTGTAAGATCTATGGCTGTATAGGGTAAATTATGATCTATCGTGCTGGTGAGAAATCACCGGCATTGCCGTTAATCATCTTCCGCCCTCGAAGCATCCACCGTGGCCCGCCCTGCCACCGCCCGCCGTCTTGGCCCCTCCCGGGTTTATCAGCTCGAAATTTGATCCGTTCCGGCCATGGCCGGGACTTGTACCGCTGGTTAGGATAGTAATCTCGCCTAAGGGAATTTATATGACCATATTGTATTTTATCGTTGAAATTATTCTCCTGGTCCTCGGTTTTTTCGGTGGTTTTTTCTATCGCAAGTACGTGATGGACAGCCACCAGCAGTCCCTGGAGGCGCTGGGCAAGAAGATCCTGGATGAAGCCCGCAAAGAAGCCGACAGCCTCAGGAAAGAGGCCAAGCTCCAGGCCAAAGACCAGCTCTTGCAGATGAAGATGGACTTTGAAAAGGAGACCCACGAGCGGCGCCACGAAACCAACCAGCTGGAGCGGCGCCTTCTCCAGAAGGAGGAGAACCTGGAGAAGAAAGGGGCGCTTCTGGATGAACGGGAAACCGAACTGATCAAGCAGCATAAGCTAACGGCCAGGCAGGAAGAGGAACTCAAGGTCCAGACCGAGCGCTACCAGCACCTGGTGGCGGAACAGACCGCCCGCCTGGAGCACCTGGCCGGGATGAGCGCCACCGAGGCCAAGGAACATCTCCTCCAGTCCATGGAGCGGGAAATCCGGGCCGATGCCGCTCGTCTGGTGAAGCGCATCGAAACCGAGGCCCGGGAGCTGGCCGACCGCAAGGCCAAGGATATCATCGCCCTGGCCATCAAACGCTATGCTTCGGACTATGTGGCCGAACAGACCGTCTCGGTGGTGGCCCTGCCCAACGAGGAGATGAAAGGGCGCATCATCGGCCGGGAAGGCCGCAACATCCGCGCCCTGGAGGCCGCCACCGGAGTGGACATCATTATCGACGACACCCCGGAAGCGGTCATCTTGAGCGCCTTCAACCCGGTGCGGCGCGAGGTGGCCCGGCGCAGCCTGGAACGGCTCATCGCCGACGGCCGCATCCATCCCGGGCGCATCGAGGAGATCGTCGAGAAGGTCACCCAGGAACTGGAGGTGAATATCCGGGAGGCCGGCGAGGAGGCCGCCTTCGACGCCGGGGTGCACGGGCTCCACCCGGAGCTGGTCAAGCTCCTGGGCAAGCTGAAGTTCCGCACCAGCTATGCCCAGAACGTCCTGCAACATTCGGTGGAGGTCTGCTACCTCTGCGGCATCATGGCCGCCGAACTGGGCCTCAACGTCAAGCACGCCAAGCGGGCCGGATTGCTCCATGACATCGGCAAGGCCGTGGACCAGGAATCCGAGGGCGTGCATGCCCTGATCGGCGCCGATCTGGCCAAACGCCACGGCGAGTCTCCCAAGGTGGTGCACGCCATCGCCGCCCACCACGAAGACGTGCCGCCCGAGAACATCCTGGCGGTCCTGGTGCAGGCCGCCGACACCCTCTCGGGGGCTCGCCCGGGCGCCCGGCGGGAGATGCTGGAGACCTATGTCAAGCGTTTGGAAGACCTGGAACGGGTGGCCCTGTCGTTCGGCGGCATCAGCAAAACCTACGCCATCCAGGCCGGCCGGGAAATCCGCCTCATCGTGGAGAGCGAGAAGGTCAACGACGAAGAGGCGGCCCTGCTCAGCCGCGAAGTGGCCAAGAAGATCGAGCAGGACCTTACCTATCCCGGGCAGATCAAGGTCACCGTCATCCGGGAGACCCGGTCGGTGGAATATGCCCGCTGAGGTTCGGTGAGTCCATGAATATCCTGTTCATCGGCGATATCGTCGGGGCCCCGGGACGGCGGGCGGTGGAAGAACTCCTGCCCCGGACGGTGGACCGCTATTGCATCGACCTGGTGGTGGCCAACGGCGAAAACGCCTCCGGCGGCATCGGCATTACCCCCCAGGTGGCCGACTTCCTCCTGAACCAGGGGGTGGATGTCCTCACCAGCGGCAACCACATCTGGAAACACAAAGAAATCCTGCCGTACCTGGAGGACACCGACCGTCTGCTGCGCCCGGCCAATTACCCCCCGGAGACGACCCCGGGGCGGGGCCTGGCCGTGGTGGAGACCGCCGCCGGTGAGCCCGTGGCCATCATCAACCTGGAAGGCCGGGTCTTTATGAGCGCCATCGAGTGCCCCTTTCGCACCGTGGACCGGCTCCTGGAGAGCCTCTCCCCGGAGGTCAAGGTCATTCTGGTGGACATGCACGCCGAGGCCACCAGTGAGAAGCAGGCCATGGGCTGGCACCTGGACGGCCGGGTGAGCGCGGTGGTGGGCACCCACACCCACGTCCAGACCGCCGATGAACGCATCCTGCCGGGTGGCGCCGGCTATATCAGCGACGCCGGCATGACCGGCCCGGTGGACTCGGTCATCGGTATGAAACGGGAGATTATCCTGGAGCGCTTCCTGACCCAGCGCCCCCAGCCCTTCAGGGTGGCCACCCAGAATATGCAACTCCAGGGCGTGGTGCTGAAAATCGACGCCCAGGGCCGTTGCCAGGAAGTCCGCCGGGTGCAACTGCCTTTAAAATCGGCCTGAAACTCGTCTCGGGCCGCCCCACCGGTTGATTTCCATCCAGTAGGATATAAACTTTCGCCTTTAGGCGGAAAAGTCTTTAGCATTTGTCCTTTGCAGGACGATGGCTTTAGCGGCCTGGAATTCTTCAAACTCAAAATCCTGGCCCTTCACGAAACCAGGTACGCATTAGTCGGATGAGCCGTATTTTACCCTAAGCTTTGTCTGGTCCTTTCCCTAAACGGAGTCTATTTAGATCATTCTTCCGGTAATGCGAAAAACCCATTTCCTTATAGTATTCTTTATGGGTTGAGGAATTTTCGTTCTCCAGGTCGGTTGCAATTCTTTAGGGAGGACAACACGGTTAAGAGAGTGAGGCGAAAATGAAACCGGAGGCATAACCATTGCCTCAGTAAATACTTGATCATAATCTGTCACCATGCGCTCCAAGTTAAAGCCATTCTCCACCTTTTGGCGCGCCGCTTGGGACATTTGGGCAAGTTTCTGAGGGTCTGTCGCCAACGTAGCGATTTTTTGAGCGAATTTTTCCGTATCACCAATCGGGCAGAGAAAACCGTCGACTCTATGCGTAATAATCGTATCGGTTACCCCGGCTATATGTGACGCAATGGGGACACAACCCGTGGCCATGGCTTCAATGAGGGTAAAGCCAAAGCCTTCGAATCTTGAGGTCATAATGAAAATCTCCGCTTTTGATAGAATATCAGGGAGCTTGGCTCGCTCCATCGAGCCGTGATAGATTATCTTCTCGCCTATTCCATAATGATAAAATGCCTTCTTCAATTTAATTAAATCTGGGCCGCTCCCGATAATATGTAGCTGAAAGGCAATATTCTGTTTTTTCAACTTATCTAGGATGCTCGGCAACCACATAACTCCCTTAGCGGAATCTTCGATTCTCCCCAAATAAAGTAATGTTAGCTCATTATTCTTTCTATATTTTTGAGGATTATAATTAAAAAGCGATGTATCTACTCCATGGGGGATCAATTTCAGTTTTGAGAGCGGCACCCCCCATTGAGAATGTAAAAGATTGAATTGTCTTGGACTGGAGGTGAGTACAAAGGATAAACGATCTAAATAAAGCGTGCTTACAATAAAAGCTGACCTAACGATATTGGCGCAACGCGTTATGCAACGTATTTTCTGGGGCAAATATGGTAAAGCAATCAACATTTCAGTTTCGAACATTGGAAGCAATATGTTGATATTTTCCTTTATTGCCCATTCTATAAATAATCTTACTTTATCATTTAAATTTCGTGAGCCCGTATTTATAGAAATATGGTGTTCATCAGTAAACTTTGGATCAAAAGGCTTATCTACGGACACCGGTAATACCCGCCACCCTCTTTCCCGCAATCCCTCGGCTAAATTGGAGTAAAAAGTGGTGGTGCCTCCTTCGTGAGGAGCAATACCATAGGCTATAGTGCCCTTAAGTCCTTTATCAGCCATAGTTATTTAAAAGGGCAAGGAAACTTTCAGATCTGAGATACGCATAAAAAATCTGAAAACCCCGCAGCCACCCAAGCCGGCTCGCATTTATTATGGCTGATTTTTCTAAATACGCAAATGTCCGGCCTTTCTCTTGACACCCGGGCGCCTTGAGCTTAAATTGTGTTCACTGAGAATAAGGAGGGAGAAATCTATGGCAGACAAACAGATCGTGTTTTCGGACGCAGAACAGATGCAAGTCGAGGCCATCGTCATCGATAAAGACAAAGACGAGGCCATCAAGTTTTTGGCCAACCTGGTGCAGCGCTTCAAAGGCACCGAAAGCCACGCCTGCGGCCCCAAAAGAACTCAGTAAAGTAACTTTACCCACTCTGAGTGGATAACCGGCAGACTATGGAAAGGCTGGCGCTGGTAGCTGACACCCATTCCTACCACGCCGGCCTTCCCGCGTTGCTGACGTTTTTTAAGGACCAGGGGCTCACTCACCTGGCCTGCCTGGGGGATTGTCCGCCGGAGCCTTTCCGGCCCTGGCTGACCATGGACCCCCGCAACCGGCTTTATTGGGTGTACGACGTCTTCGGACCGCAGCTGCCCGAGGCCACCGGCTGCGGTATCGCCCTGGAGCTGGAGGGGCGGATCTTCCTGGCCCACACCCGGGCCTTGATCTGGACCCACTTCAATGAGCGCATCCGGGCCTACGGGCACGGGGTCCACCGGTACCGCCCGCCGATAGTGGCGTGCCACGGCCACACCCACGTTCCCAGCGTCACCCGCTATACGCCGCCCTTCAGCCGCCTGCTCTACACCAACGACGCGGTGCGGCCCCAGGAATTTCAGGCGCGCCAGGCCTGCCTGACCCTGGACCCGGACACCACCTACCTCATCGTACCCGGGGCCTTCACCCTGGAGGAGCAGCGGTTCCCCACCTTCAGCTTTGCGGTCCTGGACCTGGTCAGCTCCCGGGTGGCCATGGTTTCCCTGAAGGATTTGGCGAATCTGGAATCAGTTGCGCTTTTCCCTTCCTGAGTTCCTCCAGCACCAGGGCATCGGTGGGGAAGGCCAGGGGCTGCGGCGGGGCCGCCAGGGGGAAAAACTCTGCGGCGTCCAGGTCGTCGCCGGCCTGAAGAAAACCGCCGGTCACCTGCCCGGCGAACCAGATACCCACGGTGAGGCGTTCGGGGTCGTGAAAGTTGGAATGCACCGCCACGACCTGCCCCACCTGCACCACCAGGCCGGTTTCCTCCAGAAACTCCCGGGCCGCGGCCTCCTTCACTTCTTCGCCCCACTCCACGTAGCCGCACGGGATGCACCAGGCGCCGCCATAAGGACCGCTACCCCGGCGGCCCCAGAGGATGGCCTCGCCCCGGCGGACCACCACCGCCACCCCCACCGCGGGATTGACATAGAGCACCCGGTTGCAGGCGCGGCAGACCAGACGGTCCCGGTCACCCCGGCGTTGGGTCAAAAGGGGTCCGCCGCAGCAGGGGCAGTAGCGGAAATCAGAAGAATTACAAGACATAACGCTCCCGGATCAGGCTGGCCTCATATTAAAGGTTGAAACTAAGGCCAAATTCATTTACAAACGAGGTTGATTATTCCGGAGTGTACACCGTGACTACCCCCAGGCTCAAGGCTATTCGCAACCTCGGCATCATTGCCCACATCGACGCGGGGAAGACCACCCTCACGGAGCGCATCCTCTATTACACCGGCCGCACCCACAAGATGGGCGAGGTCCACGACGGCGCCGCGGTCATGGACTGGATGCCCGAGGAGCAGGAACGCGGCATCACCATCACCGCGGCGGTCACCACCTGCCAGTGGAAGGGCTGCATCATCAACATCATCGACACCCCGGGCCACGTGGATTTCACCATCGAAGTGGAACGGTCTCTGCGGGTACTGGACGGGGCTATCGGGGTGTTCGACGCGGTGAGCGGGGTGGAGCCCCAGTCCGAAACCGTCTGGCATCAGGCGGACAAGTACCGGGTGCCCAAGCTGGCCTTCATCAACAAGATGGACCGCATGGGGGCGAATTTCGGGGCGGCGCTGGCGTCCCTGCGGGAGAAACTCGGGGCTCATCCCCTGGTCCTCACCCTCCCCTGGGGCGAAGAAGAGCGCTTCCAGGGCGTCATCGACCTTCTGAGCCTGAGGGCCATCAGGTGGCGGGAAGAAACCCTGGGCGTGGATTATGCGGAACTCGAGATTCCCGCCGACTATCAGGACCAGGCCGCCGCCGCCCGGGAGGCCCTGGTGGAGGCCGTGGCGGAAGTGGACGACGAGGTGATGGAGGTCTACCTGGCGGAGCAGCCCCTGACGGTGGAGGCCCTCAAGGGCGGCATCCAGCGGGCCACCCTGGCCCTCAAAGGGGTGCCCACCTACTGCGGCTCCGCCTTGCGCAACAAGGGCATCCAGCCCCTGTTAGACGGCATCAAG
>PEWM01000028.1 GCA_002779455.1 Deltaproteobacteria bacterium CG07_land_8_20_14_0_80_60_11 | reverse complement strand
GTTCTGGTGGCTGATGAAGTTGATCCTGAGAAGAGTCGCCTGGAGCATGGCGTACATGGATTCCAGCTCCCGGGAGTTGGCCAGGCGGGGGGTGGGGCGGGGTTGGGCGCTCACTGCGGTGAAGAGCTCATAGGCCATCACCATGACGGCCTGGGCCAGGTTCAGGGAGGAGCAGTCCCCGGTGGGGATGGTGACCAGGGCGTGGCAGAAGGGCAACTCGTCGTTGGTCAGGCCCCAGTTCTCCGGCCCGAAGAGCAGGGCGACCTCGTTCACCGCGGAAATATCCACCAGGCGGGCGGCCATCTCCCGGGGAGAGCAATAGTCGTTGCGGACGCCCCCCAGCCGGGCGGTGGCGCCCACGATGAACTGAAAGGGCGTGAGGGCCCGGGCCAGGTCGTCGTGGACCTCCATCTGCGTCAGAAGTCGCGCCGCCGGGCCGGTGGCCATCATGGCCATCCGGTCCCGGTCCAGGTCCAGGGGCGAAACCGCTACCAGGCGGTTTATCCCCATGTTGCAGGCGGCCCGGGCCACCGCCCCGATGTTCTCGGCCAGCTGGGGCTTAAAGAGGACGATGGCCACCCGCTCCAAGCAGACCCGGCCGGTTTGTTCCACCGTGTGGCGTTTCTCTTTCATGGTATAACTTTAGCATATCCGGTGATCCCGGCAAACAGTAGGCAGTGGTCAGGAAAGGCGGCTGAACCCTAACCGCCGCCCCCGGGTAACCGGCAACTGCTGGCCATCGCCGGCCAATTGGGCTAAAATTAAGGGCATGGCCTTCAGGCCGACAGAAATACACCAGCCGCGGCGGGAAGGGGAAGAAGATGCCAAAGTCATGGAGTTTTCGGCTCATTTTCGGGCTCATCCTGGCGGTGGGCTGCGTTCCGGCCATCGAAACCAGCCTGCAGCAGGAGGCCGGCCCCCGGGTGAGTTTTGCTGAATTATCGGCTCGGCCGGATAGGTATAAGGGGCGGCTGACGATCCTGGGGGGCGAGGTCATGAGCGTGACGCCCTGGGAGCAGGGCAGCCTGCTGACGGTGGACCAGCGGCAACTGGACGACCGGTTATTCCCGGTGGGCGCCGCCTCCGGAGGAACTTTCCTGGTGGAGAGCGACGAGTGGCTCACCTCCACAAAGTACCTCCCCAAGAGCAAGGTGGTGGTGGCCGGGGTGGTGGAGGGCCAGAAGGACGGCTGGCTGCTCTTGAAGGCCCGGCAGGTCACTTTTCTAGAGCCTCCCACCTGGGAAAAATATTACTATCCCGTACCCCGGGAGTGGTATCCTCCCGAACTGGAGTACTGGTATACGCCGCCCTATTTTGACATCTACCGCGGCAGCTACTAATCCAGTTTTCGGTTTTCGGGAAAAACGCCGGGGCAGGCATTTATTTATGAACAAACTTGATACCGCAACTGGCGTAAAACCGGGATGAATGAGGGACCCATGCAGATTGACCGTTATGAATTTGGGCTCATCGTGATTGAGGGGCAGACCTTCAAAAACGACGTTCTGATCTGGCCGGGCCGGGTCAAGAGCGACTGGTGGCGGAAGGAGGCCCACCTCCTGCAACTGGACGACGTGGCCGAGGCCCTGGCCGCGGACCCCCAGGTGCTGGTGGTGGGCAAAGGCGAGCCCGGGAAAATGCAGGTGGACCCGGCCCTAACGGCTTACCTCCAGGACCGGGGGGTGGAGCTGATGGCCTGCCCCACCCGGGAGGCCTGCCGGGTCATCAACGGCTTGAGGGGGAAGCGCCGCCTGGCCGCGGCGTTGCACCTCACCTGCTAGTGTCGCGATCCGCAAATTGTCTGGTATAAAAAGAGACCTATCCTGAAGGCCGGGTATTTTAAATCCCCCTGGTTTAACTAAGCATTACCCACAAGTCGGGAAGTGGTTGATTGAACAAGTTTTTGGTAGTACAGGCTTTCCAGCCGGTGCGAGGATTTTCGCACAGCCTGGAAAGGCTGTGCCACCAGTCAGAAAAACTTGCGGGTAAGGATAAGGAAGCGGGGGGAGGAGGTTGGGGTGAGATAAATGTAGACATTGCCCGCCATTCTCATTATCCCTGTCTTTTCATGCTTTGCGGGTGCGCCAAAGGCTCAGGCGCGACTGCTTTCTAGAGATTCTTGGACATCTCAGAGCCTCCCCCCGTACAACCTCACCCCCCTCTTAACAGAAATTTAACGGCCCCAATCCATATCTTAACCGCGATTTAATTTTCCCCATGCTATTTCTGTCCTTAACGAGGTCCACTGCAGCTCAAGCATGGACAAGCAGAGATTCGAGGCGGGAGGCCCGTGCCTGAACCGGTTCTGCCCGCCAGCCAGGCGATCCGGCCCCGCTGGTTTGTCCGAATCTCTGGGAAAATCCTTTTAAAGCCCAATTGATCGGAGGTTTCCATGTCAGACGCCAAAAGAGTGAAGGAGTTGATGATCCCCCTGGAAGATTATCCCCACATCCCCTACTGGTTCACCCTCCGCCAGGCCATGGCCATTGTGCGAGAGGCGGCCATAAAATTTGAAGGCGCCTTT
Organism: Deltaproteobacteria bacterium CG07_land_8_20_14_0_80_60_11; assembly: GCA_002779455.1. GTDB lineage: Bacteria > Desulfobacterota > Desulfobaccia > Desulfobaccales > 0-14-0-80-60-11 > 0-14-0-80-60-11. Next base: position 7,175 of record PEWM01000028.1, on the reverse strand, counting down.
GAACCACGGGCGGTCCTGGTTTTTGATGAAAAATACCAGCTCATGGGCATGTTGACCCTGCGGGATATTATCCGGGGCCTGGAGCCCCGGTTCATGCATGAGACCGCCCTGGTCAAAGGCGACCCCAACCTCACCGTGTTAATGGGCGATCTCTTCGGTCCCGGAATGCGGGAGGCCTCGCAAAAACCCGTGAGCGAAGTCATGAGCCCCATCAAGGTCACTATCCAGGGCAACGACCCCATCGCCAAGGCCATTTTCCTGATGATCAAGGAAAATGTTGGCCTGATGCCGGTGATTCAGGACAGCAAGGTGGCCGGGATGATTCGCCTGAGCACTCTCTTCAAAGAGATCTCGAATATGGTGCTGGGTGACTAATTTTTTTCCGGACCCCAAACATATAAGGAGTTAACTGCCATGGCGGAAGACATCAAAAGAATGCCCGTAGGGGCCGGCCTGCCGGAGATGCCCGAAGAGATCACCCTGGCGCCCAAAATGAGCGTCATCGACTGGAAGCGCATTGCCTTCATACTCCTGGGCCTGGCCTTGTTTTTCCTCTTCTATTTTATGTCGGATTTAGCGGACGCGGTGGACCCCTCCGGTAAGCACTTTCCCCTGCCGCCGCAAGGCCGGATGGCCATCGGCCTCTTTCTCATGGCCGCGGTCTGGTGGATCTTTGAGGTGATGCCCATCGGGGCCACCGCCATCGCCATCGGCCTGTTCCAGACTATCTTTATGATTCGCACTCCCGATCAAGCCTGGAAGGACTTTTTTGACCCCTCGGTCTGGTTTATTTTCGGCTCGGTGGTCATGGGCACGTCCTTCGCGGTGTCCGGGCTTACCAAGCGCATGGCCTACAAGATGCTGAACATCGTCGGCGAAAACACCAATTTCATCCTCTTAGGGACCTTCATCATCATCGCCGGCATGACCCTGCTCATGGCCCACACCGCGGTCGCCGCCGCCATCTTCCCGCTGCTGGTGGCCATCCATTCCCTCTACAGCGAATCCGACCAGCCCACCCGGTTCGGCAAGGGCCTGTTCATCGGCATGGCCTGGACCGCGGGCGCGGGTTCGGTCATCACCTTCCTGGGGTCGGCCCGGGCCGTGGCCGGCGCCGGCATGTTCCAGAAGTTTACCGGCGGCACGGAAATCGGCTTCTTTCAGCTCATCTGGTACATGCTCCCCCTGGGGGCCCTCATGGTCTTCTGCATCTGGCTCATCGTGATCACTTTCTTCAAACCCGAGAGGCCCCGTATCGACGGCTTGCGGGAACGGGTGGCCAGCCTGGGGAAAGAACTGGGCCCCATAAACAGCAAGGAAAAGTTCGTCATCGCCATGGTGATCGTAGTCCTGACCCTGTTCATGATGAAATCCTTCTCCCCCATCCCTTTCTTCAAAAACATGGACCGGGCGGCCATCATGATCGTCTCCACCGTGGCCTTCTTCCTCACCCGCACCCTCAGCGTGGAGGACATGGAGACCATTCCCTGGAACATAATCCTGCTGTTTGGCGGGGCCATGTCCATCGGCTACTGCCTCTATGACACCAAGGCGGCGGAATGGATGGCCGTGAGTTGGGTCAGCTGGTTCCAAAAGTCCCCCTGGCTGGTGTTCGTCCTGGCCATCGCCTTCTTTGTCCTGTGCATGACCAACTTCATCATGAACGTGGCGGCCATCGCCATCACCCTGCCGGTCTCCCTGGTCATCGCCAGATATCTGGGCGTGGCCCCGGAGGTTATTTTCTTCGCCTCGCTGGCCACCGCGGGCATGCCCTTTAACCTGCTCATCGGGGCGGCCCCCAATGCCATTGCCTATGAGAGCAAGCAGTTCACTACCGGGGAATTTTTCATCTACGGCTGGATTCCCAGCCTTATGCTCATGGCCTTCCTGGCGGTGTTCTGCTACTTCATCTGGCCCATGCAGGGCATGCCGGTGCTGCTGGCCAGGTGATGAACGATCGTTCTCGTTCTCGTTCCCAAGTTAAACTTGGGAACGAGAGCGGGAGCGAGAGCGAGAACGGGAACTTGGGAACGAGAAGAGAAAAATCACGCGATGCTTAAAGGGGATTGAAAATGCGCCATAGGATGGTTTCCTTTCTGAATATCCTGATCTTCCTGTTAATCGCCGGATTGCTGGCAGCCTCGGCGGTTATGGCCGCCCCGGCCCCGGCGGGCGATCACCTGGCCATCTCCGGGCTGGTCACCAACCCCATGGGCAAGGGGCTGAAGGAAGTGGAAGTAGAGGTGCTGGTGAACGGCCAGCCCGTCAAGCCGACGGGCAAGGAGGCGGAAATCGCCACCGGCAAGCCCGGCGGTTTTGTGGCGGATTTCATCTTGCCCGCCGGGACGCTCCCGGCCGCCAAGGTGGAGGTCAAGGCCGGAAAGCCCTCCTGGAAGCCCGTCCTGGCCACCCCGGTGAAGGTAGTGGAAGCCGGGATGGATGCCCAGGGCAATAAGCTGTTCCAGGCCGCCCAAAACCTCACCCTGAACCGCACCATCACCCCGGGCTTTTGGATCGCCAGCCTCATCCTGCTACTGGTTTATGTGGTCATCTCTTTGGAGTTGATGCACCGCACCCTGGTCTCCTTTCTGGGCGCGGCCCTGATCATCTTCATCACCTATACCCTGGGGACCTGGGATAAATCGTTTTACATCATCTCTTTTGACGACGCCATCGGGGCCATCGACCTGAACGTCATCTTCCTGCTCATGGGGATGATGCTCTTCGTGGGGGTGATGAAAAAAACCGGCATGTTTCAATTCCTGGCCTTTAAGGCCTATGCCCTGGCCAAAGGTAACGTCTTTGTGCTGTCTTTGATTCTCCAGGTCATCACCGCGGTGGTTTCGGCCTTCCTGGACAACGTCACCACCATGCTGCTGGTGCTGCCGGTGACTATCGAGATCGCCGTGACCCTGAAGATTAACCCCCTGGTCCTGCTGATCCCCGAGGTCTTTGCCTCTAACGTCGGGGGCACCGCCACCCTCATCGGCGACCCCCCCAACATCCTCATCGGCTCCTATGCCGGGCTAACCTTCGGCCAGTTTGTGCGGAACCTGACTCTGGTGTGCACTGTGTGCCTCGCGGTCTCGTCGTTTTTCTTCCTCTGGTGGCACAAGAGAGACTACTACCTCAAGGCCGAAGTGAAGGACATACCCCGCACCATCGCTTATCTGAAAGAAGAATACCAAATCACCGATAAGAAACTGATGATTCAGAGCTTGATGCTGCTGGGCTTCACCATCTTGCTCTTCGCGCTGCACGGGTTTCTGCACATGCCGGTGTCCATCGCCGCCCTGGTGGGCTCCCTGCTGCTGGTGGCCATCTCCGGGGAGGACATTGTGGAGCTGCTGGAAAAAGAGGTGGAGTGGCCCACCCTGGTCTTCTTTATCGGCCTGTTCATGGTCATCGCCGGGGCCGAAGAGACCGGCCTGATTCAGATAATCGCCAACTTTGTGAAGGATGTCTCTCGGGGCAACCTCACCGCGGCCATCATTATTGTCCTGTGGGTCTCGGCCATCGCCTCGGCCTTCATCGACAACATTCCCTTCACCGCCACCATGCTGCCCATCATCGCCTTCCTGAACCAGACCATCCCCGGGGCGGAGTCCGGGGTGCTCTGGTGGTCCCTGTCGCTGGGGGCCTGTTTAGGGGGCAACGGCACCATGATCGGGGCCTCGGCCAACGTGGTCACCGTGGGCCTGGCGGATAAGGCGGGCTACCACATCTCCTTCCTGGAATACATGAAGGCCTGCTGGTGGCCCATGATGATCACCGTCACCATCTGCATGGTCTATCTGTTGATCGCTTATTGACGAGGCGCGGCGGCGCTTTTCAACCATACTCTCAAATAGTCGGGGTGGTGAGCGCACCGCCCCGACCGCGTCTATTCCAGAAAATTCTTGGTGCGTGAGACGCACGATCCTCAAGTAGGATGCGTCTCACGCACCACCGCCTTCGGATGGCGCCGGGCGCGCCGGCCCCGCTTGACCCCCCGCACAGAACCGGTTATGCTTTTAGATATCGGCCCGTTCCCGGGGCCGCCGCCAGACCATCAAGCCCGAATATGCCAAGGTCAGCCGCAGCCGGGAAACCCGGGAGGCTATCACCCGCCTATGGATAACCAGCCGTCCGCCGATGCCGCAAGACGGCCGCCGCCCCGGCCGGATGGGCCGCCCCAGGCTGCCGGCGGTGGCGTGCTCGTCTGCCTCAATTCTTCTTCCGCCGCCGCGCAGTTGGTGCGGACCGCCAGCCGCCTGGCCGAAGCCGGGCGGACGGAGTGGTTTGCGGTCTACGTGGAAACCCCCGGCGATCACGCCTCTTTCGCAGACCAGGAGCAGATCGCCAAAACCTTGCGGCTGGCGGCCCAGTTAGGGGGGCAGGCGGTCATGCTCTCCGGTTTCAACCTCCGGGATGCCCTCCTGGATTTTGCCCGGGAACAAGGCGCCGCCACCATCGTCCTGGCCCAGCCTCGCCAGCCGCGTTGGCGCCGACTGTTCTCCGTCTCCCTGGCCGACCAGCTGCGTCGTGGCGCCGGCCATCTAGACCTCTACCTGATTTCGGATGCCGAAGCAGCCGCCCGGCCCCGGCGCGCCCCCCGGCGGAGCGTCTGGATTCTGCTACGGGATTACGGTTTGGCCGCAACCGGAGTGGGAGTTTGCACCGGTCTGGCCTTTGTCTTATTCCCTTACCTGGCCCTCACCAACCTGGTGATGATCTATTTGCTCACCGTGGTGATCATTGCCTCGCGGCTGGACCAGGGCCCGTCCATCTCCGCCTCCCTTTTGGGCGTGGCCATCTTCGCCTTCCTTTTTGTGCCCGACTACTACTCATTTTCCCTGGCCAATACGGAATATGCCATCACTCTGGCGGTGATGCTCATCGTCAGCATCCTGATCAGCAACCTCGCGTCGCGCATCCACTACCAGGCCAGGGCGGCCAGCCAACAGGAGCGCCAAACCGCGGCGCTCTATGCCATGAGCCGCAACCTCACCACCAAACTGAGCTTGCCGGAGCTGTTGCCGGAGGCCGTCGAACAGATTTCCCGAACCTTTGACAGCCAGGTGAGCATTCTGATGCCCGATGGGGCCGGAAACCTGCACCTCAGCGCCGGCAAACATTTTCCCGACGATTACGGCAGTGAGATGCTGGTGGCCAATTGGGTCTACCGCTACGGTCACTTCGCCGGTTTGGGGACCAAGACGCTTCCCAAGGCCAGGGGGTTTTACCTGCCGCTGCGCGCCTCCCAGAAGATGATCGGCGTCTTGAGGCTGGAGCCGGCTCGCCCCAACCAGATGATCGAACTGAAGTCGCTGCGCTTTTTGGAGGCGCTGGGGTCTCAGGTGGCCCTGGCCATTGAGCGTGAGCATCTGAGTCAGCAGGCCCATCAAGCCCAGGTTCAGATTGAAGCCGAGCGGTTGCGCAACGCCCTGCTCAGTTCCGTGTCCCATGATCTCAGGACCCCGCTGACCGTCATCGCCGGTTCGGCCAGCAGTTTGCTGGAGGGGGAAACCACCCTGGATTCCCTGACCAAAGCTGAGCTGACCCAGACGATTTATGAAGAAGCCAACCGCCTGGACCGCCTGGTCCACAATCTCCTGGAGATGAGCCGGCTGCAATCCGGCCAGACCAAGCTCAATTTCGAGTGGCACGTCCTGGAAGAAGTGGTGGGATGCGCCCTGGCGCAGTTGGAGCCCCAACTGCAGCACCACCCGGTGGTCATTCAGCTACCCGCCGACCTCCCCATGGTGCGCATCGACGCTCTTCTCATGGAGCGGGTCTTCATCAACCTGCTGGAAAATGCCATCAAGTATACCCCGGAGCAGACGACAGTGACGATTTCGGGGTGGCTCAGCCATCAAGAACTCCTGTTGGAAGTGGCGGATCGGGGCCCCGGCCTAATCCCCGGAGATGAGGAACTGGTGTTTGAGAAATTCTACCAGGCCTCTGAGGGCAGCGCCCGGGGGGTCGGGTTGGGGTTAACCATCTGCCGCAGCATTATTGAGGCCCATGGTGGGCATATCTGGGCGGCCAACCGTCCGGGCGGCGGCGCCACCTTCCGGTTTACCCTGCCCTTGGAGGCCGGGGCGCCTTTACTGGACAAAACGCTGCCCGAGCTGCAGAAGAGCCATCCGGATGAAGCCGCGCATTCTGTTAATTGAAGATGATCCCCGCATCCGCCGATTCTTGCGGGCCTCCCTGCCAACCCAGGGCTACGAGTTGCTGGAGGCCGGGACCGGGAGCGAGGGTTTGTCGCTGGCGGCCTCGCAGGTTCCGGATATTATCTTGCTGGACTTGGGGCTGCCGGACATGGAAGGCATTGAGGTCATCCGCCGCCTGCGGGAGTGGTCAGCCATCCCCATCATTATTCTGTCGGCCCGGGGCCAGGAGCGGGACAAGGTGGTTAACCTGGACGCCGGCGCCGACGATTATCTGACCAAACCCTTCGGCGTGGGAGAATTGCTGGCCCGCATCCGGGTGGCGCTGCGCCGCACCGGCCCCGGGGAGGAAGGCAAAACCGCCGATCTCTTCACCTTGGAGAAACTGAGGGTGGATTTTGACCGCCGCCAGGTATTCCGGGAAGAAGAGGAAATCCACCTGACCCCCATTGAATACAAACTGCTGTCCGTGCTCATCAAGCACCAGGGCAAGGTGGTCACCCACCGCCAGTTGCTCAAAGAGGTCTGGGGGCCATCCTCCGTTGAGCAGCATCCTTACCTGCGCATCTTTATTCTCAACCTGCGGCGCAAACTGGAAGACGACCCCACCCGCCCCCACTACCTGATTACCGAACCCGGCGTGGGCTATCGGCTGAGGGGTGAGTGACCAGGTCGCTTAACCCCCGGGAAAAGGTGGAAGGGTCTGTACCGGGAGGCCCCCGGGAGGGGGAGTAGGGAGGATTAATACCGTTTCCGGTTTCCGGTTTCCGGTCAAAAACTATAAAAATTATAAGAGGTTATAGCTATATTTTGTCGCGTTTGAAAGCGAACTTGGTATAAGCTATTTCAGGCCGGGCCAGCAAACACTATACCTGATACCGGTTGGCAGTGTTTCCCATTCAACTGCCCCAAAGCTGCCGGGCGGTCTCGGCCCGCAAGGTTTCCCATTGGCGGCCGATGATGCCCTGGAAGGTCTGATCGAAGCGCACCCGGCCGTCGGCCCGGAGGACCACGAAGCCG
>PEWM01000023.1 GCA_002779455.1 Deltaproteobacteria bacterium CG07_land_8_20_14_0_80_60_11 | reverse complement strand
GCCAGGTGGCTAAAATCCTTGGCCGGTCTGAGCGATGGGTCTATGACCATTGGCAGGAACTGGGGGGAACTCGGGAGTTTGGCCCTTTATCATTCTTCCCGGAGCTTTTGGATGAGCGTTTACAAAAGGCAAGATCGGAAGCGGCGGCCCTGGTGCTTCGAGTTCAGGGAGAAAAAGAATATTTACAAAGAAAGCGGGTTCGCCACCATGAAAGAGGCCCAAGATACCGAAGCCGCGGCAAGATTAGCCTTAAAGCAACAGAAGACCCGTTTGGAGTTTTCACAGATAGTTAATCAACGACTGAGGTATGTAGAAGCCTACTTCCCGAACAGTTTGCGTCAAAACATTACCCGCCTGAAGAAGTTCCGAGATTGGGAAAACCTTGACATTTCTGAGATCAGCACCGACATGATCCGGGACCGGATGATTCAGCTCTCCCAGGAGATGACCAATGGCAATGCCAATAAACATCTGGTAAGTTTACGGTCGGTATTTGAATATGAAATGAACAATGGAAGCGGAGTGCTGGGCCGGAACCCTTGCCGAGGGGTTAAGTTCCTGCCGGTGAAAAAGTTCGTCAAGTACATCCCCCCGGTGGAGGATGTTCAAAAGGTGCTGGATCTGGCTGGTGAACTGGATAGGACTTACCTACTTACCATCTGGCAATTAGCAGGCCGGGTGCGGGAAATCAATAACCTCACCTGGGAGGACGTGGATTTTACCCGGCGCCAGGTGCGCCTCTGGACCAGGAAAAAATCGGGGGGCAACATGACCCCTCGGTTGGTGGATATGAACGACAAGGCTTTCAATGCCCTTAAATTCGCCCAATGGAACCGAAACCCGCACTCGCCGTATGTCTTTACCAACCCCCTGATGGCCAAGAAGCACCCCGAAGATCCGGCCCGATGGAAATATGACTACCGGGACAAATTTTTTGACCGCCTCTGCCGGCTAGCCGGGGTGAGGGAGATGGGCTATCATGCCCTGAGACATCAGAAAGCCAGCGAGTTGGCAGACCGGGGGGAATCGCTACCCTATATCCGGGATTTCCTTGGTCACGAGGACATTTCCACCACGTCTCTTTACCTGCAAAGCCTGGGTATAAAAAAATAAAGTCCTACCCAAAATACTACCCGGTAAGAATAGCTTTTCTGAAACCCGCATGGTTAGTGCCCCCGGCCCGACTCGAACGGGCGACACATGGATTAGGAATCCATTGCTCTATCCATAACTGAGCTACGGGGGCGCAGAGAAACTTGGCGGAACGGTTTCGTCGCTTTTCCCAGTCCGCCGCACACCAGTCTGCCAGAATTTTGCCTGTCTGGGGGGCCTTTGCCTTTGGGTGAGGCAGGCAGGCCTCCGGCGGCGCCGTCTGAAATGGGGAGAGTCAGTTCAGGCGCTTATGGCTATAATATGCCAACTTCCCCTCGGACGCAAGGGCCGGCGGCCGGGTTAATCGCCGTGGCCCCCGAGACGAAACTTTATGAAGAGAGACTGCCCAAAGGGCCAGGTTTTATCCGGCGGCGAATCATTTTAGCCTCGTTATGCAACCATCACAAAAATAAAGCGGCTGCTCTGGCTGACGGAACCGCGGGCAGCCTTTCCCCCTACTTCCCCTCAAGATAATCTTTCTCGGGGACAAGAGGTTCCCCGTACCGGTTTCCTTGAAAGAGCAGGTGGCCTGTGGTATGCTTCAACGATTTTGAAACGGATTTCCAGGAGTTGGTATTGGCGCGCCGCTTGATCCTCATCTTAGGGTGCCTGATCTTCCTCTTCAGCGCCGGGAGCGCCGCGGCGGTCACGGAGATGGACCTGTTCAAGCATGAACGCTTCGAGGGGGGCCCTTGGAGGATCCGCGCCGACACGGTCACCTATGATGCCGCCAACCACCTCTATACCGCCGAAGGTAAGGTGGAAATCCGCCAGGGAGACCGCCGGATCACTGCGGAGCAGGTGGAGGTCAGTGAGGCCACGAAAATAGCCCGGGTCAAGGGCAATGTGGTCCTGGTGCTGGACGAAGATATCTTTACCGGCCAGGAAGGCCGATTCAACCTGGCGACTCGGTGCGGCGAGATGGCCGGGGCGCGGCTCTTCCTGAAGAAAAACCACTTTCATGTGGACAGCCCCCTGATGCGCAAGACCGGCGACAAGACTTATTACGCCGAGGAGGCCAAGGTCACTACGTGCGATGCGGACCGGCCGGTGTGGAGCTTTTCAGCCCGCCAGCTTTCGGTGGTCCTGGATGGTTATGCCACGGGCCGGGATAGTTTCTTCCGCCTGGCCGGGGTTCCGGTGCTCTACCTGCCGTTGGCCGTCCTGCCGGTGATGACCTCCCGGCAAAGCGGCTTTCTCCTCCCTACCTATGGGCAGCACCGGGCGGGGGGGGCGGTGGTGGAAGCGCCCTTTTACTGGGCTATCAGCAACTATTCCGATCTCACGCTCTACCAGACCGTCTTTTCCAACCGGGGTTACATGCAGGGGGGAGAGTACCGGCGCCGGGGACACGATGAGGCCGCGGCCAATTTCCGTTTTTTCTACATGAATGACAGCTATACCCAGAACACTACCAACCGCCGCTACTGGGCCTCGGGGATGATCAACCAGCCCGTGGGCGACTGGGAGGCCCGGGGCACCCTGGACCGGGTCAGCGATGCCAATTATCTCGCCGACTTCAATTTCGGCTATATGGGCCTCAATCGCTATTCCCGGGAACTGCTCATGGAATTTGGACGGGACCTGGAGCAAGAAGAGGTAAATACCCGGGTTTCCAGCTTCTTGCTGGCCCGCAATTTTTCCCTGGCCAATTTTACGCTCTACACCCGCTATTACGAGAAGCTGGCCAACAATGACCCGAACCTGTTCAACCGGGCGCCGGGGGCCTCGCTCAATTCGGTGCCGGTGTCCTTGGGCGGGCTGCCGTTCTATCTGGGGCTGAGTTCGTCGTACAATTATTTTTACCAAAACCACGGCATGACCGGCGACCGGCTGGATTTCCATCCTAATATCAGTCTGCAAGGGCAACCGGCGCCGGGCATATCGTTCAATTCCCGGGTGGGGTTCAGGGAGACCGTGTTCCGGGTGGACCACGCCGTTCCCGACGGCCCGCCGGAGCAACTTATCCCCCGGCAATCGTTTGATTCCAGGATGGCCCTGTCCGGGGCCTGGGCGAGGGACTACGGCCGCGGGACTGAATCCTCCTATTTCTTCCGGCACATCCTGCGCCCCGAAGTGGCCTACACCAATATCCCCCGGTTTAATCCGCACCGCTATCCCCAATTTGACCCCCTGGACCAGGGCTGGGTGGCGCAGGTCAACCGCAACCTGCCCGTGCGGGAGGGGGACGACCCCGTCGGCGGCGTCAATGCCCTCACCTACGGATTCGCCAACAACATTCTCTGGCGCAGCCAGAATGAGCAAGGGCAGACCACGGTGCGGGATGTGCTGTGGTTCCGCCTGGGCCAGAGCGCCTTCTTTAACAAGACCAGCATGGGGCTGGATGGCAATTCCGTGCCGCATCATCCTTTTTCGGATTTCTGGGGAGAAATGCAATTTTATCCCCTGAAGCAACTCGTCCTGGGATCAAACGTGGGCGTTTCCCCTTATCAGGAAGGATTTGAGCGGGCTGATTTTAAAGTGACGATTCTTGACAATAAAAGCCAGAACTATATCAATGTAAATTATGTCTATGTCAGGGATTTCGCCAAACAAATCAACGTCGAAGCCTATCTAAATCTTATGCGCTCCGTGAAAACCTGGGTCACCTACGGGCATACTTTTGAGACCAACAATCAACTGGAAAAAAGGTATGGGTTGGTGTTGCAACGCGACTGCTGGGGCGTCGTCCTGTCATACACCGACCGGCCGAATGATCAGCGGATCGGTTTTACCGTGTTCATTCCGGGGTTAGGAGAGAAAATGAAGCGATCGCCGGTGCGTTTCCCGGATGAAAGCAAAAATAAACAAGGGCCTGATCTGTTTTAGGGAGAATAAGGCCAGAGCTTTGGAGGAGGTTAGCTGATTCATGAAACTGGCAATCATCGGCGCAGGTTATGTGGGCCTGGTGACCGCGGCCTGCTTTGCCGAAATGGGCAACGAAGTTATCTGTGTGGACACGGATGCGGCCAAGGTGGAAGCCCTGGAGCAGGGCCGCATTCCCATCTATGAACCGGGGCTGGAGGATTACGTTAAACGCAATTATCAGGAACACCGCCTGTTTTTCTCCACCGAATTAGGGCCGGCGATTCAAAAGAGCCTGGTCTGCTTCATCGCGGTGGGCACGCCCCAGGACCAGGACGGCTCCGCCGACCTGTCCATGGTGCTGGAAGTGGCCCGGGATATCGGCCGCCACATGAACGGCTACAAGGTGATCGTGGAGAAATCCACCGTGCCGGTGGGTACGGCCCGGCAGGTGCGCCAGGTTATGGAGGCAGAACTGCGGGCCCGGGGCGAAGCCTTTGAATTCGACGTGGTTTCCAACCCGGAGTTCCTCAAGGAAGGCACCGCGATTGATGATTTCATGAAGCCGGACCGCATCGTGGCGGGATGTGACGAGGTGCGGGTGGCGGAACTGATGAAGGAGCTGTATGCGCCGTTTGTGCGCACCAACCATCCCATCATTGTCATGGACGTGGTGTCCGCCGAACTGACCAAGTATGCCGCCAACGCCTTTTTGGCCACTAAAATATCCTTTATCAATGAGATCGCTAACATCTGCAGCCGGACCGGCGCTAACATCAATATGGTGCGCCGGGGGATCGGGTCTGATCGCCGCGTCGGCCCCCTCTTTCTGTTTCCGGGTTTGGGATACGGCGGCTCTTGTTTTCCCAAGGATATGCAGGCCTTGATTCATACGGCCAAGTCTTGCCGGTACACGCCCCGCCTGCTGGAGGCGGCGGAGGTCGTCAACCAGGACCAGCGCCGGCTCTTCGTGGAGGTTATACGGGCTTACTTTAAGGACGACCTGAAGGGGCGGGTGTTTGCCGTCTGGGGGCTATCCTTTAAGCCCCAAACGGACGACATCCGTGAGGCCCCGGCGTTGACCGTCATCTCGCGCCTGCTGGAAATGGGGGCCCGGGTTCAGGCCTATGACCCGGAGGCCATGCCTGCGACCCGGCAGCACTTCGGGGACCATCCGGCCGTGGCCTATGCCGCTTCGTCCTACGAGGCCCTGGAAGGCGCGGAGGCCCTGATTATTTGCACCGAGTGGACCAAATTCCGGGAGCCTGATTTTGAACGGATGCACTCCCTGATGCAGGCCTCGGTAATTTTTGACGGCCGCAATCTTTACAATCCGGCCAAGTTGGCCAATCTGGGATTCACTTACTTCCATATCGGCCAGAAGGTTTAGGAGTAATCAACCGGTAGGGCGGGCCTCCGGGCCCGCCGCCTCTGGTGGCACAGGCTTCCAGCCTGTGCGCCGCACCGGCAAGATGCCGGTGCCACCAAGGACTTTTCGGAGAAGAAAGGGTGCGCACTGTGCACCATGTCTTTTTCTGGTAGCCTCAGGGGATCTCAAGCCATGTCTCCCGAATCACCGGATAAGGCCGAAATGCTCGGCGATCGCCTCCGTAACCTGGACCTGGAGGGGTTCTCCAACCTCAGGGTCCTGGTGGCCGGGGACTTTATGCTGGATGAGTATCTCTGGGGGAAGGTGGAGCGCATCTCCCCGGAGGCCCCGGTGGCGGTGGTGGAGGTGGAGCGGGAGACCCGCACCCTGGGGGGCGCCGGCAACGTGGTCAACAACCTGGTGGCCCTGGGGGCCCAGGTGGAAGTCCTGGGCCTGGTGGGAGATGATAACCCCGGCCACCTGCTGACCCAAGAGATGGTCCGGCTGGGAGTGGCGGTGGACGGCCTCTTTACGGACCAGGCGCGCCGCACCTCCCGGAAGACCAGGGTCATCGGCGCCTCCCAGCAGGTGGTGCGCATCGACCGGGAGAGCCGGACGCCGGCCCCGCCCGCCTTCGAGGCGGCCGCCCGGGAGTTTTTACCCGCCCGTCTGCCCGGGCTCCACGCCCTGGTCCTGTCCGATTACGCCAAAGGCGTCCTGACGCCGGCCGTGCTTCAAGAACTGATCGCCCAGGGGCGCTCCCGGGGGTATCCCGTGGTGGTGGACCCCAAAGGCGCGGACTATTCCGGCTACGCCGGCGCCACGGTGATCACCCCCAACCGCAGGGAAGCCGAACTGGCGGTGGGCTACTCCCTGGCCCGGCGGGAGGACCTGGTGCGGGCCGGCGCCAAGCTCCGGGAGAGCCTCGCCCTGGATTGCCTGCTCATCACCCTCGGGGCGGAAGGCATGCTCCTGTTTGTGGGCGGGGCGCCTGAGGTCGAAATCCCCACCCGGGCCCGGGAGGTGTTTGACGTCTCCGGGGCCGGCGACACGGTGGCGGCGGTCATGGCCCTGGGTCTGGCTCAGTGGGGTGATCCGGTTCTGGCGGCCGCGCTGGCCAACGTCGCCGCCGGCGTGGTGGTGGGCAAGGTGGGCACCGCCCCCATCTTTCGGGCCGAGTTGGCCCGGGAGTTGGGCCAGGGGGGGGGCCGGCTGGAAGAAAAAATCCGGACGCCGGGTGAATTGAGGCTGCTGCTGCCCCAGCTCCAGGCCCGGGGGAAAACGGTGGTGTTCACCAACGGCTGTTTCGACCTGCTCCACGGCGGCCACATCAAGTTCCTGGAAGAATCCCGCCGCCTGGGGGACGTGCTGGTGGTGGCGGTGGACTCCGACGCCTCAGTCAGGCAGGTGAAAGGGGAGGGCCGGCCGGTCATCGGGGAGGACCAACGGGTGCGCATCCTGGCGGCCCTAACCGCGGTGGACTATGTCACCGTCTTCACCAGCCACCAGTTGCCGGAGCTCTTAGCATCGCTTAAGCCCGGCATCCTCACCAAGGGGAGCAATTATCCGGCCGAGCAGGTGGCGGGCCGGGAGATCGTCGCCGGTTACGGCGGCCAGGTGGCGCTCTTGCCCGTCACCGAACCCGTGTCGGTCTCGGATCTCATTCAGCGGATTAAGAATGGCGGATGATAGAGAGTTGGGGGAGGGGGCCAGGGGCTTTTTTGTAAGGAGCCCTTGCCCTGACAAAAAACTCCCCCAAACCCCCACCCCCAGATCAGGGCGGGCACTGCCCGCCATCTCCTCGTTCCCAAGCTCCTGCTTGGGAACGAGGGAAATCCTAAGTTACTACGGCATACTCGCTTGCCAACTCGCTTGCCAAGCAGGGGCTTGGGACCGAGAGAGAATTATGGGAGGCTTGAAATAAAAGAGCTCATCGACCTGCACGTCCATTCCAGCGCCTCTGACGGCTCTTACAGTCCGGCGGAGGTGGTGCGCCTGGCCAAAGAGGGGGGCCTTACGGCCATGGCGCTGACCGACCACGACACGGTGGACGGCTTACCCGAGGCCGTGGCCGCGGGGGCGCGCCTCGGGCTGGAGGTCATCCCCGGGGTGGAGATCAGCGCCCAGTTCCCCGGCGGCACCATGCACATCCTGGGCCTGTTCGTGGACTACACCAACGGCCGCCTGGACGAGCGCCTGGCGGTGCTCAAACAGGCCCGGATCGACCGCAACCCCCAGATCATCAATAAGCTGAACGCCCTGGGTATCCCCATCACCATGGCCCGGGTGGAGGAAATCTCCGGCGGCGGGCAGGTGGGCCGGCCCCACATCGCCCGGGCCTTGATGGAGTCGGGCTACATCCGTGACCTGCAGGAGGCCTTCGACAAGTACCTGGGCTGGCGCAAGCCCGCCTACGTCAGCAAATTCCGCTTCCCCCCTGACCAGGCCCTGACCATGATCCGGGAGGCGAAAGGCATCCCGGTCCTGGCCCACCCGTTCACCCTGAACCTGGGCTCGGCCTATGCCCTGAAAAACCTGGTCGTCGAGCTCAAAGGCCAGGGGTTGGCGGGGCTGGAAGTTTTCTACTCCGAGCACACCCCGGAACAGATTGCCCTGTACCTGAAGCTAACGCAGGAGCTTGACCTCCTGGTCACCGGCGGGTCCGACTACCACGGCCTCAACAAGCCGGAAATCTCCCTGGGGTCCATGCCCTGCCAGGACCGGCTCACCTACCACCTGGTTACCGCCCTGAAAGCCTGGCGCCGCCGGGAATATCCGCCTGGCGGGTAACCGGCGCCCCGGTGCGGGGTTCGATCTCATACCATAAGGTATTTTTTAACCGGCTTTATTATCAAGATACATGGAAATGACTTGTGTCCCTACTATTTCGGCCCGCCCTCACCCTCCATGGCCCCAACCTCAATTAGACCGGGAAAAAATTATCCGGCCCGGCCTCAATCTATGACAATTCTGGCAATTTCTCTGCGGCTGTGTTAAATTCCTGTTAAGATTCTTCCCACTGACTGGAGAGCTTGGATCCAAACCGATTTGGACCGAGACTTAAAGGAGGGAAAACCATGGATTGCCTTCCGCACCCCCAACGGGGGGCCGTAATCGCCGAGCCGGCGCACGGGCTCAAATTCACGCAGGCCTTGGACCAGATGCACGAGGAGCTGGGAGCCGTGCTGGCCCGCCTCACTCCGGATATGGCCGAGACCCTCATCAAAGAAGTGGAAACCGCCCCCCGGATTTTCGGCTGCGCCGCCGGCCGGTCGGGATTTATCCTCCGGGGCTTCTTGATGCGGTTGATGCACCTGGGTTTCACCGTCTATTTTGTGGGGGAGACCACTACCCCGAGGGTCCGTCCCGGCGACCTGCTCATCGTCATGTCCGGCTCCGGGGAGACGGCCCAGCCCCGGGAGATGCAACGCCGGGCCAACGCCGCGGGCGTCCGCACCCTGGCCCTGACCACCCACCCCGAATCCATTATCGGCCAGGAGGCCCAGGTAACGATCAACATTCCCGGGACCACCAAACTGACCCTGAACCAGGAAGCCAAGTCGGTGCAATGCCCCGGCAGCCTGTTCGAACAGGCCACCTTCCTGTTCCTGGAAGCCGTGGTGCTGATCCTCTACGAGCGGCGCCTGGGAAGAAACCGGGGCGAAGTCCTGGACCGCCACGCCGATTTGGAGTAATTTTTGGGGGAGGGGGCCAAGTACAGTATTTCATAAATACGGTAACGTCATATATCGCCCCCCTCCCCCCAAAAACACTTCTTTAGGAAATTACTATGCCTCCCATCTTGCAGTTAGCGCTGGATTTTGTGGATTTGCACCGGGCCGTGCGCGTGGCCGAGCAGGCCGTACCCGCCGGGGTGGATTGGGTCGAAGCCGGCACGCCCCTGATCAAGAGCGAAGGTCTGGACGCGGTGCGGGAGTTGAAAAGGCTCTTCCCCGGCAAGACCATCGTGGCCGACATGAAGATCATGGACGCGGGGCGTATCGAGGTGGAGTCCGCCGCCAAGGCCGGGGCCCAGATCATCGACGTCCTGGGGACGGCCACCGACGCCACCATCGCGGAGTGCATCCAGGCCGGGAAGAATTACGGCGCCAAGATTGCGGTGGACCTCATCGCGGTGGCCGATCCGGTGGCCCGGGCGAAGCAGGTGGAGGACCTCGGGGCCGATTACATTTCGGTGCACGTGGCTATCGATGAGCAGATGCGGGGCCGGGACCCCTTTGCCATCCTGCACGAAGTGAGCCGGGCGGTGCACGTGCCCGTGGGGGTGGCCGGGGGCATCAACTCCGAGACCGCGGCCGCAGCCGTTAGCCACGGGGCCGCCTATGTCATCGTGGGCGGGGCCATCACCAAGGCCCTGGACCCGGCGGCCGCAACGCAGGAGATCCGCCGGGCCCTGGATGAAGGCGTGGCCATTCCCACCACCCTGTTCAAGCGGGGCGGCGCCGAGGAGATCCGCCGGGTGCTGGAGATGGTGTCCGCCGCCAATCTCTCCGACGCCCTGCACCGGAGCGGGGTGCTGGAGGGTATGCGCCCCCTGGCCCCGGGGATGCGCCTGGTGGGCCGGGCCCTGACGGTGCGCACCTATCCCGGGGATTGGGCCAAGCCGGTGGAGGCCATCGACCTGGCCCAGCCGGGCGACGTGCTGGTCATCGACGCCGGGGGCGTGGGGCCGGCCATCTGGGGCGAACTGGCCACCCATTCGGCCATCCAGCGGGGGCTCAACGGGGTGGTCATCGACGGGGCCATCCGGGACACCGGGGACATCGTCAAACTGGGCTTCCCGGCCTTCTCCCGCCTGGTAATGCCCAACGCCGGGGAGCCCAAGGGGTTCGGGGAGATCGGCGTCCCCATCCGCATCGGCAACCAGAAGGTGGAGCCCGGGGACTGGCTCCTGGGGGACGACGACGGGGTGACGGTCCTGGCCGCCCGCCTGGCGGTGGAATACGCCAACCGGGCCATGGACGTCCTGGAAAAAGAAAACCGCATCCGGGAGGAGATCAAGGAGGGCAGCACCCTGGCCCAGGTGACGGATTTGCTCCGGTGGGAGAAGAAGGTGTAATTTTATAACTGCCGGCTGGATACTCAAAAATGCCGCGGAAAACCATAACCCTGAACTTTGGACCTCAGTTCTGAAGATACTTCTTAACCGGCTTTCTTAACACAAATGCAGTTATTCTTCCTTCAGTATCGCCGCCAGGCGCCACTGGATGGCCCGCCAGGCGGGGTAAGCCGCCGCGGCCGGGGTGGTAGTAACCGATTTTTTTCAAGATACTTAAATATCAGGTCAGCCGCCAGGCGGTTGCCCGCTTCATTCCAATGCGTATCCCTTGAGGCATATAACATCCCGGTTTTCCCCTGCTCTTGGAATTGCCCCAACATGTCCAGGCAATGGATGTTATGGGTCCGGCAAAAATTCATGATGAGATTATCAGGATGGCTCAGGTCCAAATTTTTCTCGGCAATATGTTTATATTTATTTAAAACCGCTTCTCTTAATGCCTGGTCCACCTGAAACTGGTCAGGGAGAATGGCTATTACCAGTTTTATCTTCCTCCGGTCACACCAGTCTTTCATTTTCAAGATAACCTCGGAGCACTCTCGCCATTTTTGGTGTAACAATTCCCATTTATTTTTATCAAATATCCAACTTCCACATTTTTCAACTTCTAACGGAAGTTCCTCACTTTTCCCGGGCAAAATGGTGGTTAACGTATTGATATTTTAGGAATAAAATTGGTTTTTGGGGCTTATTTCTGTACCCATGTAAATGTATTTTATTGCTTGACAAACTATACTTATCATGCTAATTATTAACCCAT
>PEWM01000096.1:3531-10708 GCA_002779455.1 Deltaproteobacteria bacterium CG07_land_8_20_14_0_80_60_11 | reverse complement strand
AGTTTGGCGTTTGAGGCGCAGGGCCGGTGTAGTGAATCAAACCTGCCGCGCCGGCCAAGGCACCGGCATCCGCAGTCCTCTGCAACTCGGCCCTTACCTTATAGTAATGCCCAAAATCAAGCGCCAGCCCTCCGACCCCGCAAAGTGTGGCGAAAATGATGGCGACGAAAACAGCAACCGCTCCTGATTCATCAAAGGCCAGGGTCCACTTCTTCTTCGCTTTCCTATTACGCATCCCAGTCATCTTTAGTACTCCACCTTCATAGCCGTTTTGCCTGTCATTGTCTGTGGGTTGGGGAATGGCACCCAACCATAAAAATTAAAGGTCGCAAGTACCCACCAATGCTTATCTGCTGAAACAGTAACGGTGACAATTCTATCTGTACCAACAGAATAAAGTGTTCCAACCTGTAAATTGTCCAAGGGGGGGACAGTAGATTCTACGTAGGTTTTGATTTGGGCAGGAGTGGGGTCAACAGGGGGGTTTCCTGTATACTTCGCGCCATAACGGGCGCCTTCCCGGCTAGCAGTAGTGACAACATGTTCTATGTAAAACATATGGGCTAAATCCATACCCCCCAGTATTAAAAAAATAAGTAAGGGTAGAATTATGGCAAACTCCACCGCTGCGGCCCCTTCCTGGCCGCGACCCCGTCTCAGCAACCGGCGCAACCGGATAAACATTGCCTATGGCCCTCCCTGTGGGGTCAAGCTGGCCGCCGGGTCACGACTCGCTCGCCGTGACCCGTGGCCCTCCGGGCGCGGGCAATCCCTAACTTGTCCCCGGATTGCCTACCCCTTATCAACCCTTATCGGCACAAATGGCGATTCCCCAAATTTTCTTTGCCATCGGTGCGATTTTGCCATGTTTTTTCCGGGAACCGACCAGGGCGGCTGCCGCATATTTTTCGGGTTCGTGGCGTCCGTAAGATAATGACCGTTGGTATCAGGAACCACAGGTCTGGGGCCGGTCCTGAAATACTTGTAAAAACCCGGAAGAGAGTGTTATCATAGCCCCATGGAAGAGGGCTTTACCCGCAAGGAACAGCTGGTTGGGGGGTTTCTCCTGGTGTTGATCGTCTTCACCGTGGTGACCTTGCTGGTGATCGCCCAGGGCAAAGGCTGGTTCCAAGCCCAGAACACCTACCTGGTAAAATTCCGGCAGGGCTATAACCTGCGTCAGGGCTCCCTGGTCAAGATGTTCAATGCGGAGATCGGCAAGGTCGCGGTTCTGGGCATCACTCAGACCATGGGGTACCCCCAGGTGGAGGTCACCCTCAAGGTCAACGAGGAATATGCCAATCTCATCCGCCAGGATTCCGTGGCGGAAGTGGTGAGCCCCACCCTGATCGGCAGTGAATACGTGGCAATCAGCCCCGGCTCTTCCGGCTACCCCAAGATCGAACCGTTTGGCGCCATAGCCTCCCGGGAGCGCAAGTCCGTGACGGAACACCTGGGGGAACTGGCCAGCGAGGAGAACATTCAGAAAGTCAAAGTCATGCTGGGCCATCTGGCCCAGTTCAGCGAGGATCTGAAAAATGACGAGAAAGTCCTCCAGGCGGCGTTAAAACATATCGACGAGGTGTTTATGAACCTCACCGAGGGCAAGGGGACTTTGGGAATGTTGGTCATGCAAAAGGATTTATATAACCGCATGAACCAGGCTATAGACCACATGGACAAGTTCATGGTTGAGGCCAAAATCCTCATGGTAGATCTCAAGCCCACGACCCAGAACCTGGGAGTTTTCACCAAATCCATCAACCAGGAGATCGAGCCCTTGAGAGCCATCGTGGCGAACATCAAGGCCGGCAGCGAGGAATTGCCCGACTTGATGGAGGCGGCCACCGGCACGGCCCGGAGCGCCAAGGAGACGATGGACGCCATCAAGGCCAATCCATTGATCCGCATGACTGCCCCCGCGGGAGCCAAGAGCCAAACCATCCATGTGGCGCCGCGCACCCTTCCTTAGCCGCTGGGCCCGGCTCGGGCTGGCGGCCCTGCTGGTGGGCGGCTGCGCCGCCAAACCGGACCCGTTCGCCCAGCAGGTGCAGCGCATCAATGAGATCTCGATCGCGGGGGAGGAATTATTTTCCCGGGGGGAACTGAAGCGGGCCTCCCGGAATTTCTCCCGGGCCCTGACCATGAGCCGGTCCGTGGATTACCCCGAGGGGACGGCGCAACAGCTCAACAACCTGGGGGCCGTGGCCCTGGAGGAGGGAGATTATCCGAAGGCCCGGGACCACTTCACCCAGGCCTACAACCTGAACCAGGACCGGCAACAGTTCGCGGCGGCCAGCATCAACCAGGCCAACCTGGCCACCGTGGCCGTAAAGCAAGGCAATCCGGCGGCAGCCTCCCAGCACCTGCTAACGGCCCAGGATGCGGCCCGGCAGTCCGGTTCCCCGCCGGCCCTGGGACGGGTGTACCTCCAGTGGGCCAGTTTTTATCTGGACCAGGATGATCCGGCCCCGGCTCAGGACTTTCTCACCCGGGCCCAACCCCTCGCCACCACGCCGGAACTCAAGGGCGCCCTCTGCCATCACCGGGGCCGGCTGCACCTGGCCCGGGGGGACACCGGCCAGGCCCTGGAGATGTTCACCCAAGCCCTCACCACCGACCGGTCCATCCTGAACCGGGCCGCCATGGCCGCGGACCTGTTTTATCTGGGCGAGGCGTATCAGATCCGGGGGGACCTGGCTCAGGCCTGGGATAACTATGTCCGGGCCTTCGACGTCTACGCCGGCCTGGGGGAAAAGGCCCGGTTATCCAGGTGTCTGCAACGGCTCCAGGAAGTCAACCGGCAGGGCCGGCTGGGCCACTCCCTGGAACGATTCGAAAAGCGAGCCCAACCCGGTTCTTCCTGGTGACGCTCATATAAGCCCGTCGCCGAGCCTGCACAGCAAGGCCGATAGGGCGTGGCAGATAGGGAGCTCCGGCGATTACACCGACGCCTACGTGTCCGATGCGGGAGCTAACGTGCCGGTGTCGGGAACGTTGCTGCTGCTGGGTTCCGGCCTGGTGGGCGTTTTCGGGCTCAGGAAAAGGCTCCGGAAGTAAATCAGCCCGCCGCGGGGAGGGTCCAAGGCGCTTTAAGAAACGAGGTTTTGCAACAGGTTTAGTTGTCTCCCCCCCGGGCGTTTTTGAGCATGGCGATGGGCTTGGCCATGTCCAGGACGTGCTGATGTATCGCCGCCAAAGTGTTCCCGGGGGCGCCCAGCATGAGGTGGCAGGCGTTGAGGCCCGACTTCAGACGGCACCCCAGACCGAGAAAGGTGACGTTGGGGACCCCCTGGAGCAGGGGCAGGGCGGTGATATCGGCGCAGCCCCCTAACGCCCCGCCCGACTGGGGCAGGTTTATTCTGCCGCCTTGGTCGTAGTTCACCGCGTAGAGGAGCCACATGACCTGCTCGCTGTTGGCCGTGAACACCACCACCTGGGGCGGCTCCCGGAAGGTAGCCAGGGGGGCGATGAGGACCGCCCGGGTCTTGCCTTGCTCCAGGTAGGTGGAGTGAAGGATGGTGGCGGCGGACGCCGCTTCGGTGCCGTAGAGGCCCACGCCGTATTTCTCCAGGACGCCGTCATCCAGGAAGGCCTCCGAGTCTTTCTCGAACCCCAGCACCGAAGTGCCCAGCTTGCAGCCCATCTGCTCTTTGGCTAAAAGCAGGGTGCGGCCACCCCCGGCCAGGGCCAGGGCCTGGCAGTAGCTCTTCAGGTTTTCCTGAGCAAAAGCCAGGTCCGCGGGGAGAGGGTCGGTTTCCCGGTAGAGGGTGACGCCCACGGGCTCATAGGTGAGCGACAGGCCGGCCACCAGGTCTTGGGCCATGGTCTTGAAAGCGGTCATGGGAGACTCCGTCTGGTTAGATAGCTATGGTTCATAGACCCCTTGTAGCACAATTTGCCGGGTCGGGCAACCGGCCCGGATTGGTTGCCCCCCGGCGGGTTCCTCCGTCCCGGTAGCAACCGGGGAGCGGGATTTTTTCTCCCGGCGTATTTTTATCTTGCTGGCGTCCTCAGAAATCCTTATGGTGGGTGAGAGACTGCCTTGAACCGCATGATCGGCAGAGTGGCGGGGAAAACGGGGGGTGCAGCATGACCAAGCCGGAAACCATGCAAGCCATGGTGCTGGAGGCGCCGGGGCAGCCCCTGAAATGGCGGAAAGCGCCGGCGCCTCAACCCGGTCCGGAGCAGGTACTTATCCGGGTCCACGCCTGCGGGGTCTGCCGCACGGACCTGCACGTGGTGGATGGGGAACTGCCCCACCCCAAACTGCCCCTGATCCTGGGCCATGAAATCGTGGGCACGGTGGTGGCGGCCGGGAGTCAAGTCCGGCAGTTCCGGGTGGGAGAGCGCCTCGGGGTACCGTGGCTGGGGTACACCTGCGGCGCCTGCCGCTATTGCCGGGGGGGCCGGGAGAACCTGTGCGATAACCCCGGGTTCACCGGCTACACCCTGGACGGGGGCTACGCCGAATACGCCGTCGCCCACCAGCGCTACAGTTTTCCCCTGCCCCCGGCCTACGGCGACGCCGAGGCCGCGCCGCTTCTGTGCGCCGGGCTGATCGGCTACCGCTCCTACCGCATGGCCCGTGACGCCGGGGAGCGGTTGGGAATCTACGGGTTCGGGGCCGCAGCCCACATCACCGTTCAGATCGCGGTGTACCAGGGGAAAAAGGTCTATGCCTTCACCCGGCCGGGGGACGCCGAGACCCAGGAGTTCGCCCGGCGGCTGGGGGCGGTGTGGGCCGGGAATTCCGACGAGTTGCCCCCGGAGGAACTGGACGCGGCCATTATTTTTGCGCCGGTGGGCGCGCTCATCCCCGCGGCCCTGAGGGCCTCGGCCAAAGGCGGGGTGGTGGTCAGCGGCGGCATCCACATGAGCGATATTCCGTCGTTTTCCTATGACCTTCTCTGGGGGGAACGGGTGGTCCGTTCGGTGGCCAACCTGACCCGGGCCGACGGCGAGGAGTTTCTTGATCTCGCCCCCCGGGTGCCGGTCAGAACCTTGGTTTCGACCTTTCCCTTGCAGCAGGCCAACGAGGCCCTGGACCGGCTGCGCCGGGGCCAGATCCAGGGGGCGGCGGTGCTGGTGGTGGGGGAAGAGTAAAATTTGAGGCGAGGGCCGGGGGATTTTTTCGTAAGAGGTTCCCCCGCCCTCCCCCCAAACTCCCCTCCCAGCCCCCTGTAAAAAAAGATTGGTGGCACAGGCGTCTCGCCTGTGCGGGAAACCAGGCGCCATGCCGAAACCCAAAGTACTCTTCATCTGCCTGGGAAACTCCTGCCGCAGCATCATGGCGGAGGCCCTGGCCCGGCACCGGTGCGGGGATCGCTGGGAGGCGGCCTCCGCCGGGGTCAAGCCGTTGGGTTTTGTGGCCCCGGAGACCCTGGAGGTGCTGGCCGAAATGGGGGTGAGCCTGGCGGGCCTGCACTCCAAGGGGCTGGAAGAGTTTGACCTTACGGAGTATCGTCTCCTGATCAATCTTTCCGACCATTCTGGGCAAGGGTGCATCCCCACGGATGGCGCGGTTAGAGTGCTAAAGCGACCGGCGCCGGACCCCTTCGGGGGCGGCCTGGAGGCGTACCGCCGGAGCCGGGACGCCATCAACCAGTTGATCATCCGGGAACTCTGCCGGGGGGAAAAGTCCGGGCCTTAACAGACCAGGAAGACCAGGTTTATGCAGGCAACCAAAGCCAAGCTGTGGGGCAAATATCTGGGGTGCATGCTCGGCAGCGCCCTGGGGGATGCCATCGGGGAGTTGGCCTTTCGCTTCCCGGAAGAAGGCCGGCTCCGGGCCGCCATTGCTGCCGCCCCCGTCCTGCGCTATACGGACGACACGGCCATGGCCATAGGGCTGGCCGAATCCCTGGCAGAGAGGGGCGACCTGGACCCCCACCACCTGGGCCGGACCTTTCACCGCCATTTCAACCGGGAACCATGGCGGGGTTATGCTTCCGGGCCGCCCAGCATCTTTCATCTGGTGGAAAAGTCGGGCCTCACTTACGAGGAGGCGGCCCGGAGTTTGTTTGGCGGCCAGGGCTCCCAGGGCAACGGGGCAGCCATGCGGGTGGCCCCCTTGGGTCTGTTCTTTCACGACGCCCCGGACCTGTATGACAAGGCCGCGGCCGCCGCCGCAATCACCCACGCCCATCCCCTGGCCCAGGATGGGGCCGCAGTCCAGGCCGCCGCGGTGGCCATGGCGGTGCACCTGGACCCGGGAAAACCTTTTCCCCGGGACGCTTTTTTAAGGCGGATGCTCGCGCTGGCCAAAACCCCGGAGATCAAGGAGAAATTGTCCCTGGTGAGGACATTGTTGAAGGGTAAGGTTCCCGGACCGGAGGCCGCCAGAATTTTGGGGCAATCGGTCAGGATCCACGAATCCCTGCCGTTTGCCATCTATGCCTTTCTGGCCCATCCCCACTCCTTTGAGGACTGCCTCCTGGGCGCGGTGCTGAGCGGCGGCGACCGGGATACCCTGGGGGCTATGGCGGGGGCCATATCCGGGGCTTACCTGGGAGTGGCGGGCATCACCGCTCTCTGGCGGGAAAAACTGGAAAACCAGGGCCTCATTGAAAGGCTGGCTCTGGCCCTCCTGGGTTAATGGTAATACTGTTCACTTAATGCCATAAAGGAACCGGTAGAGCGGCCGTCCCTGGCTGCCTACAGCAGCTCCTGCCCCGGCCGGGCAGTGCAGATTTATGGGTTATCCTCAGGATCGAATACCAGGAAGGCATATGACCGCAAACCTGCCGGATCCGATGATTCCGACCCCTTTTGTGGTCCGAAAAGTGAAACGGGAGACCGCCGACACCTACACCCTGGACCTGACCCGAGCCGACGGCGCGGCGAACTTCGCCTTTGCCCCGGGCCAGTTCAACATGCTCTATGCCTTCGGGGCCGGCGAGGCGCCCATCTCCATCAGCGGCGATCCCTCCCGTCCCGAAACCCTGGTGCACACCGTCAGAGACGTGGGGAACGTCACCCGGGCCATTTGCCGCCTGAAGCGGGGGGGCGTGCTGGGCGTGCGGGGTCCCTTCGGGGTCCCCTGGCCGGTGGACCGGGTGGCGGGCGAAGACATCCTGATTATCGCCGGGGGCCTGGGGTTGGCGCCCTTGCGACCGGCGTTGTACCACCTGCTTAACCATCGGGGCGAATTCGGCAACATCGAGGTGATCTACGG
>PEWM01000096.1:3085-3510 GCA_002779455.1 Deltaproteobacteria bacterium CG07_land_8_20_14_0_80_60_11 | reverse complement strand
GCTCTACCTTAGGGAACTGGAGCGCTGGCGCGGCCGCTTCGACCTCCGGGTGCACGTGACCGTGGACTCGGCGGCAGCCGATTGGCACAGCAACGTGGGGGTGGTGACCAAGATCATCGCCCG
This sequence comes from Deltaproteobacteria bacterium CG07_land_8_20_14_0_80_60_11, assembly GCA_002779455.1. Lineage (GTDB taxonomy): Bacteria > Desulfobacterota > Desulfobaccia > Desulfobaccales > 0-14-0-80-60-11 > 0-14-0-80-60-11. Next base: position 3,387 of record PEWM01000096.1, on the reverse strand, counting down.
GGCCCGGTTTGATCCCCCCAGCACCGTGGCCCTGGTCTGCGGCCCCGGGGTGATGATGCGCTTCACCGTGCTGGAACTCATGAGCCACGGACTTGCGCCTTCGCAAGTCTACGTGTCCATGGAACGCAACATGAAATGCGGCATCGGTCTGTGCGGCCACTGCCAGTGGGGGCCGTTCTTTGTCTGCCAGGACGGCCCGGTGTTCCGCTACGACCGCATCAAAGACTGGTTCGACCGGCGGGAGGTCTGACATGGCCCCGAAGCGCAAGCCCAAACTGTCCGTGTGGAAATTCGCCTCGTGC
>PEWM01000096.1:0-3057 GCA_002779455.1 Deltaproteobacteria bacterium CG07_land_8_20_14_0_80_60_11 | reverse complement strand
GCGAAGACGAACTGCTCACCGTGGCCGGGGCCGTGGAGATCGCCTATTTTCCGGAGGCCTCCCGGGCCATGGTGAAAGGCCCCTATGATTTGACCCTGGTGGACGGCTCCATCACCACGGCCCATGATGCGGAAGTGATCCAGCAGGTGCGCCGGGCTTCCAAATACCTGGTGGCCCTGGGCGCCTGCGCCAACTCCGGGGGCATCCAGGCCCTGCGCAATTTCAAGGATGTCAACGACTTTATCAATGCGGTCTATGAGCACCCCGAGTATATCCAGACCTTGAAGGAGTCCACCCCCATCTCGGCCCACGTCAAGGTTGATTTTGGCCTCAACGGCTGCCCCATCAACAAGCGCCAGCTCCTGGAGGTGATCAGCGCCTTCCTGCAGGGGCGCCCTCCCATGGTCCGGTCCCACAGCGTCTGCCTCGACTGCAAGGTTAGGGGGAATATCTGCGTGATGGTCATGGGCACCCCCTGCCTGGGGCCGGTAACCCATGCCGGGTGCGGGGCGCTCTGCCCCACCTATCACCGCGGCTGTTATGGCTGCTACGGCCCCAAGGAAACGCCCAACCCCCCGGCCCTGGCCGCCTGGTTCAGCCAGAGGTTAGGCATGAGCGAGCCCAACCTCATGCGGGCCTTCCGGGCCTTTTACGCCAACGCCCCCGCCTTTCGCCAGGAGAGCGAAGCCCATGACCAGTAAATCCATTAACGTCAAATACCTGGCCCGGGTGGAAGGGGAAGGGGCCCTCAACATCCAGATTAAAGATGACGCCGTGACCCGGGTGCAGTTGAAGATCTTTGAGCCGCCGCGCTTTTTTGAGGCTTTTTTAAAGGGGCGCAACTTCACCGAAGCGCCGGATATCACTTCCCGCATCTGCGGCATCTGCCCCGTGGCCTACCAGATGAGTGCGGTGCACGCCCTGGAGGCCGCCCTGGGGGTGACGGTTTCCGGCCCCATCCGGGCCCTGCGGCGGCTGCTCTACTGCGGCGAGTGGATCGAGTCCCACGTCCTTCATGTCTTCATGCTCCACGCCCCGGACTTCTTAGGGTACCAGGACGCCATCCAGATGGCCCAGGATCACCCGGACCCGGTGAAAATGGGGCTAAAGTTAAAAAAGGTGGGGAATGACATCGTCACGATCCTGGGCGGCCGGGAGATCCACCCCATCAACGTCCGGGTGGGCGGCTTCTATAAGGCGCCCCACCCGCGGGACCTGGCGCCTCTGGCCGAAAGCCTCAAGTGGGCCCGGGAGGCGGCGGTCAAAACGGTGCGCTGGGTGGGCGGTTTTGCCTTCCCGGAGTTCCAGCGGGACTATGAGTTCGTGGCCCTCCGGCACGGCCAGGAATACCCCTTCAACGAAGGCCGGGTGGTGTCTAATAAGGGGCTGGACATTGCCGTCCAGGACTACGAGGAGCACTTCGTGGAAGCGCAGGCGCCCCATTCCCACGCCCTTAACTCCACCCTGAAAGGGCGGGGCTCCTATTTTACCGGCCCCCTGGCCCGCTACAATTTGAACTTTGATCTTCTCACCCCCCTGGCCCGGGAAATGGCCCGGGAGGCCGGCCTGGGACCAGTCTGCTTGAACCCATTTCAGAGCATCATCGTCCGGGCCGTGGAAACGCTCTATGCCGTGGAGGAGGCTTTGGCCATCATCGAGGCCTACGAGAAGCCGGATCGGCCGGCGGCGCCGGCGGCGCCCCGGGCCGTGACGGCCTGCGCCGCCACCGAAGCCCCCCGGGGGTTGCTGTACCACCGCTACCGGCTCGACGAAAACGGCGTGATCCTCGAGGCCAAGATCGTGCCGCCGACCTCCCAGAACCAGGGGACCATTGAGGCCGACCTCCATCAATTTGTGGGCCAGCGCCTGGATTTGCCTGACGAAAAACTCACCTGGCAGTGCGAACAGATGGTGCGCAACTATGACCCGTGCATCTCGTGCGCCACGCATTTTTTGAGGGTCAACCTGGAGCGCCTCTGATCCGCGTTTAAGAACTGCCTTGAAAAGTTCCTCAGCACAGGTTAAAAACCTGTGCCACCATATCTTTTCATGCTTTACGGGTGGGCTGCAGGCTCATAAGCAGCCGGGTCGGCCCAAGAAGAGGGCGGACACGCAGGTTCGCCCCTACGCCAAGGAAAATTTATTTTGGAGCGGTTACTATTGCTTTGATAACTACCCGGTGCAATTGACCTCTACAGGTCCGACTCATGAGTACTCCTCCGAAACCCCGACTGAAGGTCATTGGGGTGGGCAACGAGTGGCGGGGTGACGATGCCGTCGGCCTTTTGGTGGCCCGCCGTCTTAAGAAAGACCAGCTGCCGCGGGTGGAGATTGCCGAAAGCCGGGCCACCGTGACCGCGGTGCAAGAGGCCTGGAAAGACGCCGCCGGGGTGATTGTGGTGGACGCGGTGGTTTCCGGCGGGCGTCCGGGGGCCATCTTCCGCTTTAACGCCCACGGCGGCGGGGTGCCGGTCCAGCTATCCCGGTCGCTTTCTTCCCACGGGTGGGGGGTGGCCGAGGCCCTGGCCCTGGGCAACGTTTTCCAGGAACTGCCCCCCTGGCTCATCATTTACGGGATTGAAGGGAAGAATTTCGGCCCGGGCCAAGAGGTGTCCCAAGAGGTGGCGGCGGCCATCCCGGAGGCGGCTCGCCGCATCCGGCGGGAAATTCAGGCGTGGCTTGGGCGGGAAGTTTCAGAGAGGTAGGCATGACCGGGCGCTTTCCCTCGGATACTTAAGACAAGTAAGTCAGGTATCAGGGCCGGGGGAAGTTTTTCATCAGGGATTCCCCCGTCCTCCCCTCAAACTCCCCCTGTAAGGGTTCTTATCCTTACCCACAAGTTTTTCTGACTGGTGGCACAGCCTTTCCAGGCTGTGCGAAAATCCCTCGCACAGGCTAGAAAGCCTGTGCCGCCAAAAACTTGTTGAATCAACCACTTCCCGACTTATGGGTAATGCTTAACCCAAGTTTACCACAGTCTGAAAAATTAATTATTTATATCAAGTATATACGTCATCTAAGGCAAAATTATGGCCACTACATCTTGTCAGGCTTGGA
>PEWM01000140.1:6857-9950 GCA_002779455.1 Deltaproteobacteria bacterium CG07_land_8_20_14_0_80_60_11 | reverse complement strand
GGCCGCGGCCTCGCCCATCCCGGACAGGGCCACCAGCGCCGGTCCCGCCTCCCATTCCCAGGCCGGCAGCCCGAGATCCCGGCGCGGCTTCGCCCTGACCCGGCGCAAAAAAGGCCGCACTTCCCGGGGCAGTGCAGCCATGATGAGGATCCGGCAGGCGAAGGTTTCGCTTACGGCGCCCCGGCCCGCAGGCTTCGGGGGCATCAGGGTTTGGGCATCGGCAGGTGGTCCGGGTTGGCAGGCTCCGGAGAATACAACTCCTTCTGGCCGGGGGCCGTCCCCACCTGCTTGGGGCCCCGCCAACGCCGCCCCTTAATCAGGAGATTGCCGTTCTTGTGGAGCACGGTCTGGTCATCCAGGATAATCAAGCCGTGTTTGGCGGAAATATCCGAATAATATTGGTATCGCATGTGCTTATGGTTGAGACGGTACTTAAAAAACAGGAAGAACATCATATAGATGACCACGATGACACCCAGTCCGGCCAGCACATAACTCAGGAAGCGGAAGGTGTTATAGCCCAGGGAACCCAGCCACGCCATGATATGGTCCAGGTTATAGAGGGCGAAAATGGTCACCAGCAACAGAAATAACAGGCTCAGATAGGGCAGGCGCTTGATCTGGCCGATCACCGCATCCACCTGATTGGCGGGAGCCTCCCCTGTATCCGCCGCAACTTCCGCTTCACCTCCCAGAAAATAGTTGAATCCGGTGATGATCACCCCCATGAGAAAGGTGAAGACAATAGGGAAGGCAAAGGCCACAAAGACATATTCCCGCCAGGGGAAGGCGGACTGCACCCGGTGGTATTTATCGTCGGAAGCCCACAGGACCACCACGATAAAAATGACGATTTCGAGGATCCCCACGAGCTTGAGATAGTCGAAAAATAGCTTTTTGCGGTCAGCTTTGGTGAAGTAATCGGCAAGTTTGGACATACTGACGCCCCCTGGGGCAGTGCATTCTGGTGCTACAAAATAACCATAAAAGCGACCCCGGTCAACCCCCTTTCTGGCGGCCAGGCCCCGGCGAGCGGGTGAAAACAGGAAGGTTAGGGGCTCATGGGAAAGATATGGCTCAACCCGCCGGTCCTTTAAGCCTGGCCCGGAGAAGACAACGCCGGAGGATCGGCGCCGCCGGGAGGGAACACCCGGGCGGGGCCGCGGCCAAGCGGCCCGCCGCAGGCTGTTGAAATAACCAAACTCCAGGGGCCTTGGACCCCTGGAGCCGCAGCCAGTTGCCCTCTAACGCCCAAGCTTGATGACGTTCTGGGCCTGGAGTCCTTTAGCGCCCTGGGTCACCTCAAACTCAACCGCCTCGTTTTCCTGGAGAGACTTGAACCCTTCCCCCTGGATGGCGGAATGATGCACAAAGACATCGGTGCCGTCCTCTTGGGAAATGAAGCCATAACCCTTCGCATCATTAAACCACTTTACCGTACCCTTCACTCTCATGCTGAATCAATCCTCCTGAAGATTGCCACCCTGCCGGTGGCGGCACAGCCGTGAAAAAGCAGCCAGAAAAAAGGAACGGTGCGTGCCTCCCGTCCCGATTCGGGTCCAGGGCCCCGCCCTGGCTTTACTCTGACATGCTAATCGTCTTTTTAGTGATATAGTCTGCCGATGTCAAGGTAAAATCACGGCCAGGGCGCTATTTCCGCAAATCTTTCCGGCCATAGGTCCCCGCGGCGCCGGCGCCCCCCCCCTCAATAATATCAAGTTCGCTTTCAAACGCGACAAAATATAACTATAACCTCTTATAATTTTTATGGTTTTTGACCGAAAACCGAAAACCGAAAACGGTATAAACGGGGGCAGGAGCCTGGAATGAGCCTCCTGTCCCTGCTTAGGCGCCGCCCCCTTCCCTGGCGGCGGAGGTCTGAGAGCGCCATCCGCCGGTAACCGCACCCTCCCGGCCGGGCTTAACGCTGCGGTAAAGAGATCACAAAATTGGCGCCGCCGGTTTTCGGTTCATACCAGAGGTCGCCGCCGTAGTTTTGGATGAGGTCACGGCTCAGGGAGAGTCCGAGGCCCAGACCCCGGCGACTCTTCTTGGACCGTTGCGGGCTCCGGCCATACGAAAAGAGCATGGAGCGGCAGGCTTCCGGAACAGGTTCCCCAGTATTATACACATTCAAACGGCAGGCGGACCCTTGGGTCTCGCAATCAACCACGATGGTGCAGCCCCGGCCGCCGTATTTTATGCCGTTATTGAGGAGATTCCGGAACGCGCACTTCAGCCACAATTTACTGCCCCTCACCGAAACCTTGCCTGCCCCCCGATTATGCAACCGGTTCTCCAGGGTTATCCGGTGGTCCCGGATTTCAGCGGCCAGTTCGGTCAGGACCGGTTCGACAATATCTTCGGTCAAATTGAGGCAGTCTTCATCGGTGGCTGAAGGGCGGTCCGCCAGAGATTTACCGATGAAATCTTCAATCAGGTGAATCGTCTTCTCAATCCGGCCGGTGGCTTCATGGATTTTTGCCTTGGCTGGCTCGCTCATTTCCCCATACGCGCCCCGGGTCATGAGCTTCAAAGACGCCGCCGCGGCTACCATGGATCCCCTGATATCATGGGACATGAGCATCATCTGCGGTCCCGCCAAATCGCCCATCCTGGAACTTGCCGCCGAACCCTTGACCGGCTGGAGGTCTATCACCTCCCGGTCCTCCAGACAGTGGATCACCCGGCGCCACAATTCCGTGGGGCTCACCGGCATCAGGAGATAATCATCTACTTCAAGCTCATAGGCTTCCAGGGGAAAGATGGCATCGTTATTCCCGCTGACCACCATGACCTTGACTTCAGGATTGAGCCGCCTGGCCCGCTTCAAGATGTCCAAGCTCTCCCTCTCACCCGCGGTGAACTTGGCAATGACCAGGTCATAGTTCTTTTTCACCAGGGCTTCCAGGGCGGCCTCCGGGCTGGCCGTCACTCTGACCGCAAAACCTTTATAGTCCAAAACCCAGCCGATCGTCTTCAGGAGGTTAGTGCCGTCGCCGATCAAGAGAATGTCGTACTTAGAGCCATGTGCGTGCTCCTCATCGTCCCCCGGGTTGGTGTCAAGTCCCCTTGTGCAAGGTGAAAAAAATG
>PEWM01000140.1:0-6817 GCA_002779455.1 Deltaproteobacteria bacterium CG07_land_8_20_14_0_80_60_11 | reverse complement strand
GTCAATCCGCGCTACTACCTATTTCCCCTTAGGTAAAAATACCTAATCAGTTGACCCGGCCGGCCCGGCCGGCCCGGCCATCCCCGGTGGCCGCCGATGCCGCCATTCGGAGAGATTTTTTCCCCGGGGCCGGGGGCGGCAAATAGATTTTGCCCTGGCGAATTGCGGTGATGGCCCGAGCCATTTGTCCCGCCACATATTGTTTCGGCAAGACCCCGGCCGCACCGGCCGCCAGTCCGTGGGTCAGGTATTCGCTTTCCTGGTCCATGACCATGATCAGGACCTGGGTTTCAGGGTAGTGCAATCTGATGAGTCGTGTTCCTTCCCCGGCCCGGAGATCGGGCATCGATATATCCAGGATCACCAGTCTCGGCGCTGATTGCCGCAACAGTTCGAACAGTTCGCGGCGATTGCCGGCCTCGCCCGTGACTCTGACGCCGGGGATCTCTTCCAGGATCTTTCTCACTTCCCGGCGAAACCCGGCATGGTCGTCGGCCAACAAAATGTAATAGGGGCGGTCCATGGTTTTCTGCTCCCGGCGGCGGCGCTTGTGCCCGGCGTTCAGGCCGGATGCAACGCTGTGCGGCAGAGTAGCGCATCGCTGGGGAAAAGGAAATTGGCACTATTACCTAATTTCCTATGGGCAAAAATACCTAGACTGTCTTAAAAGCATCGGCAACAATTGCACGGCGCATAAATTTCCGTAGGGGGGGGCTGAACGCCCCGGGGAGGGCAGTGACGGCAGAGAGTTGAGGCAAAAACGCCGGGCCGGGGAAGCCGGGAGAACGGTCAAAAGGCCGAGGCCATGACGTAACCCTTCTGGATGGCATACTTAACCAGGTCGGCGGTTTTCTTGAGGTTTAATTTTTTCATGATGTTGGCGCGGTGGTGTTGCGCCGTCCGGCTGCTGATAAAGAGAAGTTCGCCGATCTCCTTGCTGGATTTTCCTTCGGCGATGAGTTTGACGATTTCCCGTTCCCGGACGGTGAGGGGTTCCTCCGGCGCCGTCCGGGGCTCGCCCCCCGCCCGGAATTTATCCACGAAAATATCGGCCATCTGGGCGGACAGCAGGGGTGAGATGAAGGTGCCGCCTTGGCGCAAGGTCTCGATGGCCGACATCAATTCCCCGTCCGCATCCTCCTTGAGCAGATAGCCCTCGGCGCCGGCCGTCAAGGCGTGGTACAGGTATTCCCGGTCCTTGTGCATGGTCAGGATCAGGACCTTGACCCCAGGGTCAAGGATTTTTATCTCCCGGGTGGCTTCCAGACCCCGGAGGTTCGGCATGGAGATATCCATAATCACCAGGTGGGGGTGAATATCCCTCAGGAGTCGCAGAAGTTCGAGGCCATCACCGGCTTCTCCCACCACCTCCACCTTGTCCATCCCTTGAATCATACTCCTGATGCCCCGGCGAAACATCACATGGTCATCAGCCAACAAAATCTTGAAAGGGCTCTCCATCGCGCTCCTCCATATTAATTGCCCGCGGCTCTTCTCCTCTGATCAACGGGAATGACGCAGGTCATTCTGGTGCCGAACCCCGGCTGGCTCCGGATCTTCAAGGCCCCCCCCAGCATCCGGGCCCGTTCATCCAGGGCGGCCAAACCCAGCCCCCGGCCGGTGGCCCGGCGGGCCGAGACCTGGGACGGATCGAAACCTGCCCCGTTGTCCTCTATCATTAGGGAGATCAAGCCATCATTTTCTTTAACGGCGATCGAGACCTCGGTGGCGCCGGCGTGCTTGGAGATATTGGTCAGGCATTCCTGAAAAATCCGGTAAATAATAATTTGGGCGTCAGCCGGGAACAGATGATCCAAATCTTCCACCTCAAAGGAATGGCTGACGGTATAATGCTTGCTGACCCCATCGAGCAAATATTTCAACGCCGACTGCAGGCCCAGGTCTTCTAAGATCGCGGGGCTCAAATCCCGGGAGAGACGGCGGATGTCGTCAATCACCCCGTCCAGATAGAGGAGCAGTTCCACGCACCCCTCTTTTAAATCCTGCTGATCGTCCCTAAGGGCCCGTTCAATGGCCCTGATCTGGAGTTTCAGCACCGCCAGGCTCTGCCCCAGCTCGTCGTGCAGCTCCATGGAAATCCGTTTCCGTTCCCGTTCCTGGGCACTCAGGAGCTGCGAGGTGAGGAAGCGCAGCCGTTGCTCCGATTCCCGCAGGGCCCCTTCGGCGTGGCGGCGCTCGGTAATGTCGAAAAACACCCCGCTGATATACTCTACCCGGCCGTCCGGGTCACAGATAATCTGGCCCCGGTCCTGAATCCAGATGACCTCCCCGTCGGCTCTCCTGATCCGGTATTCTCTGATGTATGACTTGGAAGTTTTCAGTCCCTCCAAAAACGTCTGTTTAAATTTTTCCCGGTCCTCGGGAATCAACACGTCAAACCATTTCAGGTTCCGGGTGTCGAATTCTCGCTTCGGGTAGCCGGTGAGCTCTTCCACTTTCTCATCGATAAAATCGACCGCACAATCCACATAGCCTTTATACACCACGGCCGGGAGGTTATTGACCAGGAGGCGGTATTTCCCCTCACTTTCTCTCAGAGCGGCCTCGGCCTGGCGGCGCTCCCGGCGCTCTTCGGCCTCCCGCAGGGCCCGCTGGACCGCGGGGCCCAGACGGGATAGGCGGTCCTTGAGCACATAATCCGTAGCTCCGCGCTTCACCGCGTCGATGGCCACCTCTTCACCCATGGCCCCGGAGACAAAGATGAAGGGCGTATCCGGGCAGGCGGCCTGGGCCAGAACCAGGGCCTCCAGGCCATCGAAACTCGGGAGATGAAAGTCCGACAGGATGAGATCCGGCCAATTTTCTGCCAGCGCCGCGACAAAATGCTCCCGGTCGGCAACGCGCCGGTAAGTGTGGGCGATCCCGGCTTGCCGCAGCTCATAGGTCATCAGCTCCGCATCGCTGGGCCAATCCTCCAGAATCAAGATACGCAGGGACCGTTCCATGACTTACTCCGGCGACTACCTACCGGGACGCCGCCTCCTGGAAAACCCGGCCTTGACCGGTCAACTGGGCGCCTTGTTCAACAACAGCCAGTAGAGGCCCAATTCTTCCACTGCCTGGAAAAACTTGTCAAAATCCACCGGCTTGACCATTTCACGGACTGCTGGCCTGATGGCCGGAGAAGCCCGCCAGGATTTACCGGCCCCCTCCCCGTCCCCGCGGAAACCCGCGTCTGACCCTCCGGGACCATCCACCCCACCTGCGCGGGTTATTTTATATATACCACATTTTCCTTCAGTCGTGCAGGTTTCCACGTCAGCCCGGGCAATGGTTTCCGGGCTGAACCCGCCGCCGGCTTCCAGAGGCTGGGTAGTCCCCCTGCCGGGATGGTTCTCAGTCTCCAAAAATCTGTTATACTTTTTATCGTCTATCAGCAATCAGTCGCAGCATCGAGGGGTTCCCGGCCGGAAGGTAACGCGGCGCATGGCGATTCTAGAGACTCTGGCCCGAAAAAAGCTGAAGGTGACCGGCGTGGTGCAAGGCGTTGGCTTCCGGCCCTTTGTCTACCGGCTGGCCCGGCTGCATCACCTGGCCGGCTGGGTGTGCAACACTTCCCAGTGCGTCGAAATCGAGATTGAAGGCCCGCCCGCCTCCCTGGCCATTTTTATCGGCCAGCTGGAGCAGGAGGCCCCGGCCCTGGCCAAGATCGAGGCAGTGGTGAGTCGCTCCACCCCGCCCGAGGGCAGCGCCGGGTTTGCCATTCGGGAGAGCCGGCATCTGGCCGCCACCGAGGCCCTGATCCCGGCGGACGTGGCCACCTGTGCCGACTGTCTGGCCGACATCGCCGACCCCGGCAACCGGCGCTATCAGTATCCCTTCACCAACTGCACCAACTGCGGCCCCCGATTCACCATCATCCGGGAGGTGCCCTATGACCGCTCCCACACCACCATGGCGGTCTTTGATATGTGTCCCCACTGCCGGGCGGAATACGAGAACCCCGAGGACCGGCGCTTCCATGCCGAACCCACCGCCTGCCCCGTCTGCGGCCCCCGGGTCTGGCTGGAAGAGGGGGACCGGCGCCTGGACCGGGAAGCCATCCCGGCGGCCGCAAGTTTGCTGAAGCATGGCAAGATCGTGGCCGTCAAAGGCCTCGGTGGCTTTCACCTGGCCGCCGACGCCCGCCATGACGGGGCCGTCCATACCCTTAGGGAGCGCAAAGGCCGGGTGGCCAAACCCTTTGCCCTCATGGTCCGGGACCTGGCCGAGGCCGAGCGTCTGTGCCGTCTGGGCGACCTGGAACGGTCGCGGCTCCTCTCCCGGGAGCGCCCCATCGTCCTGGCCCGGCGGCGGCCGGACGCCACCGTCTCGGCCCACGTGGCCCCGGGCCATAAGTTCCTGGGGCTTATGCTGCCCTACACTCCCCTGCACTTTCTGCTCATGGAGCACGCCCCCGCCGCCCTGGTGATGACCAGCGGCAACCTCAGCGAAGAGCCTTTGGTGCATACGAACGTTGAGGCCCGGCGCAAATTAGCCGGCCTGGCTGACGCCTTCCTCCTGCATGACCGGGACATCCAGGCGCCCTGTGACGACTCCGTGGTCCGCCCCGTCGATACCGGTGCTGCGATCCCCCTGCGCCGGGCCCGGGGTTTTGTGCCGACGCCCATTTATCTGCCCCTTTTATCCGAGCCCGTTCTGGGCGTCGGGGCCGAACAGAAGAACACCTTCTGCGTGGCCGCCCACGGCGTCGCCCTGCTCAGCCCGCATATCGGCGACCTGGATTCCGTGGAGACTTTTGATTATTACCGGCGCGCCATCACCCATTTTAAGGCCCTGTGCCGCCAGGACCCGGCCATCGTCGCCCACGACCTCCATCCGCTCTATCTCAGCACCCGCTATGCCCAGGGTCTGGCCGGGGTGCGCCTCATCGGGGTGCAGCACCATCACGCCCACATCGCCGCCTGCCTGGCGGAAAACCGGCGCGCCGATTGCTGTATCGGCATCGCCCTGGACGGCACGGGCTACGGCCCCGGCGGCGCCGTCTGGGGCGGGGAACTCCTGGTGGCGGACCTGGCCGGCTTCACCCGGGCCGGCCACTTCGCCCCCGTGCGCCTCCCGGGCGGGGAAGCCGCGGTCAAGGACCCGGGCCGCATGGCTGCCGCTTACCTTTACCGTCTCTATGGCGATGACTTTGCCACCCAGGCCCGGCGGCTGGGCTTGCACTATGCCCCGCTTTCAGAACGCATCCTGCGCCGCCAGTTGGCCGAGGGTCTGAATTCGCCCCTCACCACCAGCGCCGGACGCCTCTTCGACGCGGTGGCCGCAACCCTAAACGTGTGCCGCCTCCGGACCTACGAAGGGCAGCCGGCCATGGAACTGGAAATGGCCGCCGACGAGACTGAAGACGGCTTCTATCCCGCCGCCGTCAACCAGGCGCCGGAGGCCCTGGTCCTGGACACCCTGGCCATCTTCCGGGCCGTGGTGGCCGACTACCTGGCCGGCGTGGCCGCCGCCGCCATCGCCGCCCGCTTTCACAACTCCCTGGTCCGGCTCCTGGCCGGCGCCTGCAACCTGATCCGGGAGCGGACCGGGCTGAACCTGGTGGCCCTGTCCGGCGGCGTGATGCAGAACGCCCTGCTGTTCACCCGGCTTCAACGCACCCTGGCGGCGCGGGGCTTCGAGGTGCTCACCCATACCCTGACGCCGCCCAACGACGGCTCCATCGCCCTGGGCCAGGTGGCCGTGGCCGCCGCCCGGATGGAAAGAGAGGGGTAAAAGGGCAAGAGGCGAAAAGGGTTAATTGCTGTTTGATTCTCTTTTCCCTTTCCCCTTTTCCCCTTTTCCCCTTTTCCCCTTTTCCCCCTGGCTTTTAAACGTCTTAACTTTCTAAAATCAGTAAAATCTGCTAAACAGAATTTACTATGTGTCTTGCCATTCCCATGCGTCTCATTGAAATCGACGGGGTCGCCGCCGTGGCCGAAGTGGATGGGGTGACCCGGGCGGTGCGCCTCGATCTGCTCCCCGAGGCGGTGCTGGGCGATTACGTGCTCATTCACGCCGGGCTGGCCATCGCCCGGGTGGATGCCGAGCATGCCGAAGAAACCCTCACCTTCCTCCGGAGCCTGGCCGATGAAGTTTATTGACGAGTTCCGGGACCAGGCGCTGGTCAAGGACCTGGCCCGGCGCCTGGGGGCCCTGGCGGCCCTTACGGAAAACCCCGCCACCATCATGGAGGTCTGCGGTACCCACACCATGGCCGCGGCCCGCTTCGGCCTCAAAGCCCTCCTGCCCCCAGGGGTAGAGCTCATTTCCGGTCCCGGCTGCCCGGTGTGCGTCACCGGCCAGTCAGATCTGGACGCCTTCCTGGCCCTGGGGACCGAACCCCGCGTGGTCCTGGTCTCCTTCGGCGACATGCTCCGGGTCCCCGGCACGCACACTTCTCTGGAAGGCCTGCGGGCCCAGGGGGCCGCAGTGCGGGTGGTTTACTCCCCCCTGGATGCGGTGGAACTGGCCCGGCAGACCCCGGATAAACACCTGGTGTTTTTCGGGGTGGGCTTCGAAACCACCATGCCCGCCACCGCCATAGCCATCCAGAGTGCGGCCCATTACGAGCTGGATAATTTCTCGGTCTGGTGCGTCCACAAGACCATGCCCGCCGCCCTCAAGGCGCTCTTGAGCAGCGGCGAAGTCCGGGTTTCCGGGCTCCTCTGCCCCGGCCACGTCACCACCATCATCGGGACGGCGGCCTACGACTTCATCCCCGCCGGATTCGGCCTCCCCTGCGCGGTCACGGGATTTGAACCCGTGGACATGCTGTTGGGGATAGAATCGATCCTGCGCCAAATCAAGGAGG
>PEWM01000233.1:8760-9978 GCA_002779455.1 Deltaproteobacteria bacterium CG07_land_8_20_14_0_80_60_11 | reverse complement strand
GGATGGGCACATTGAACTTCGGCCCAAGGGACGGGTCGCCGCCAAACACCCGGCGCATCAGCAGGCGGACCTTGCCACCCCCGCCTTCGCCAGGAGCCCTCTTCTCCTTCTTTGGCTTCTTCTGCTTTTCCTTCGGCTTCTTGTCGCGCTTCCTCACGGGCACCTGCTTCAGGTCGATCTCGTCGAGCTGGACCTTCTGGATAGGCTCGATGTCGCCCAGTGAAAGATCGCCCTCCTCTTCCTTCTCCTCCTCCTCATCCTCCCGCCGCTTCAGCTGCAGCTTCGGTTTTTCCTCGGGCTCCGACGTGACACCGCCGACAATATCGGTCACTGGCCGCCAGGTCGTGCCATCCCAGATCAGTTCCGCTTCGGTGAACTGCCCTGCCGCCACCAACCGCTCCACCTCCTCGCGGAGCATCGGCACCCCGTCCTCGGACTCTCCGGCACGGAAAATCAGCACGACACGAGGGTCGGACGTGGGTGGGATCTGGTTGGGCTTCCCACACGACGTGCACTCCAACGTGCCCCCCGCATACTGATCTTCGACGGTATAGGGCGTTCCACATGGGCAGGCAAACAAGATCATCGGAGCAGCTTCCTCGTCTTCGGCTGGTCTGCACTATTGGGTTGCCGTTCGCTCAAGTATACGTCCGACCTGCGAATTCGCAAACAAGATACCTGCCGGAGTAGCAGCCAACCGACTAATAGACAAACACTTATATGCCGTTTTTTTCGTCTGGGTAGGGCAATTCCGGCTTGGCCGGGGGCACTTTCAAAACGCCGGGGAATGAGTACAGTGTCCGTGGCAGTCCGAACCGAACGCTTCAGGAGAACCCATGTCCGCTATCCGCCCCCTACTCCCCCCGCCACCCGGTGCCACCAGCCGCTTCGCGCTCTTCCTCAGCGGTAGTGGGACCAACGCAGAGCAGGTGCTGGAACATCTTCGCCAACTGGGCGACAAGGCCGGTTGCGTGCCCGCCGCCATCGTCACCGACGCCCCGGAGACCAGTCGCGCCCGCGAATTGGGCGCGCGCTACGGCCTGCCGGTGGTGGAACACGATATCCGGGCATTCTACCTGGCCCACGGCGAGACCCGAGTCTCCATCGCCACCCCGCGCGGCCAGGAGATCCGGCAGGCGTGGACCGACGCCCTGCGCGCCAAACTGGCGGACACGGCGGTCGATTTCGGCGTGTTCGCCGGTTTCGTCCCCCTCACCA
>PEWM01000233.1:0-8676 GCA_002779455.1 Deltaproteobacteria bacterium CG07_land_8_20_14_0_80_60_11 | reverse complement strand
GCCTGCACACCCTCCCGATCGAGACCGCCATCCTGGCCGGGCTCACGGCCCTGCGCAGCAGCGTCATCATCGCCCAGACCTACACCGGCAGCGGCGGGGAAATGGACAGCGGTCCGATCCTCGGCCTCTCCGAACCGGTGCCGGTCGACCTGCGGGGACGGACGCTCCATGAGTTGCAAGCGATTGCCGGAAAGCGTGTTGGGAACCGTCCTCCGGGCGGGTGGAAGGACGAGCTGGAGGCGGTCGCCAGCGTCAACCAGAACCGGCTGAAGGAGGGTGGAGACTGGATTGTGCTGCCGCCGACCGTCGAGGACTTCGCCGCCGGCCGGTTCGGCGCCGATGCCGCCGGATGCCTGCACTACCGCACCGATGCCGGCTGGCAGCCCGTCGCCACCGTCGAGTATTCCCCGGCGGGGCGCGTCCCGCGCCCGGCACTGGAGTTTGGCACAAGTGCATGAACCATGGTGTCTGTCTGTATTTGACGACGCAGTCGTCTTTGGACTGCGGCGCCCCTGCGCCGCTTTCATTTGCGGATCGCAGTCCGCGAATTGATTCGCTCCCTCGTTTCGCGGGGAAACAAAGCGGCGCAGGGGCGCCGCACTCCAAGGATCGCGCCCGCAGTGCTGCGCGCAACCTGTCGCGATCAAATAGCCCATTGGATAACGCTGATTTCTGCCAAACTCCCCGGCGGGGCGCTGCCCGCGCCCCGCATGAAGCGGGAACACCCGGGAATGCCACCACGGTATGTTCTTCATGGGGGGAGACGTGTCCCTACCCCGCCCCGGGTCAGAAGATCAGGCCGAGGTCTTCCGCCACGGCGGCGATGCCGACGCCGTTGTCGATGCCCAGGGCGGCGATGTTCTCAGGCAGCTCATCGGGCAACTGCACAGCCATCTCGCTCTCGCCGGTGGCGGGATCCATGACGCTGGACTCGGGCTTGTTCTTGACGTTGGCATAGGCGTAGGGCTTCAGCACCTTCAGCTTGA
The DNA here is from genome assembly GCA_002779455.1 of Deltaproteobacteria bacterium CG07_land_8_20_14_0_80_60_11. Lineage (GTDB taxonomy): Bacteria > Desulfobacterota > Desulfobaccia > Desulfobaccales > 0-14-0-80-60-11 > 0-14-0-80-60-11. The sequence continues at coordinate 7,690 of PEWM01000233.1, read as the reverse complement.
GCCGCTTGATGCCCTTGGCGGTCTGGTATTCAAGCCATGCCTTCGGGGGCTTGGCGCCGAACCATTGCCCCTTGACCAGGATGACCGCTCCGGCCACGAGCTCGGTGAGGTCGGCGGTATCCTCGGCGTCGCGGACGGCGGTGATGCGCGGATAAGCCAGCGCCACCGTTCTCACGTCGTTGGCATAAGGGGTGCCGCCGGCCCTGGGTTTCAGTTCACCGCCGGCATAGGCCTTGACTGCGGCCTGGTCGATGCGGATGTCGTCCTTCCAGACACCGATGACGGACATGTCGGCCCGGGCTTGGGCGGCCACACAGTCATTGGGGCAGCCGGAGAATTTGAATTTGTACTTATAGGGGAAGGCCGGTCGATGCAGCTCGAATTGATAATTCTGGGTGATGTTGTAGCAGGCCTCCATGGTGTCATAGCAGGCCCACTCGCAACGGCCCATGCCCACACAGCAACTGGGAGTCCGCATGGCGGAACCGGAGCCGCCGATGTCCCAACCCTTCTGGGCCAGGGCCTGGAAGCAAGGTTCCAGTTCCTCAGTGCGGGTGCCCAGGAAGACGATATCGCCCGTGGCGCCGTGCATATTCAATATGCCACTGCCGTGCTTATCCCAGATATCGCACAGCTCCCGCAAAGCGGCGGTGGTATAAAACCAGCCGGAGGTCTGGTTGATCCGTACGGTGTGGAAGTGTTCCAGACCGGGGAATTCGTCCGGCAGGTCGGAGTACCGGCCGATGATGCCGGAGCCGTATCCCAGCACGCCGACGATGCCACCATGCTTCCAGTGGGTGATTTTTTCCTTATAAGACCTCTCTAGTTGCCCCAACAAGTCGTTGACCTGGGGCTTTTTGGCTGCCAGCCGCTTCAAGTCTTTTACGAAGCTTGGATACGGACCGGACTCCAGTTGATCCAACAATGGAGTTTTATGCATGAACACTTTCCTCCCTTGATTAATTGGTCCCCGTATGGGCTTATCCTTTTTTTCACAAAATCATATCTATCTCATAATATCGGGAGACATTTGTCAACTAAAAAATGGGTAACTTAAATTTCGTCAAGGATTTTCACCGGGCCGATATCCCGCAAAGCCTCGGCGCAGACTGCCGCCGGGCCCATGACCAGGGTCACCAGGTTGTCGGGCTGCAGGTGGTCCTGGGCCGCAGCCGCCGCGGTTTTCAGGGTGACGCGGCGGATTTGGTCACAATAGCGCTTGAGGTAATCGGTCCCCAGGTCATAGAGGTCGATAGATATCACCTGCCGTCCGATCCCCCGGGAGGTCTCCAGCCCCAGAGGGAAATGGCCCACGTAGTAGCTCTGGGCCTCCGCCAGTTCCTGATCCGTGACCCCGTTGTGGTGGACTTCGGCGATCACCGCCCGGATCTCTCCCACCACCTGGGCGGTGTGCTCCGCCGGGGTGAAGGTGGAGACGATGAAGGGCCCCGGGGCCCGGCGGCAGGAGAAACTGCTGCGGATGCCGTAGGTGAAGCCCAGGTCCGAGCGGATGCGGGCCATGAGGCGGGAGGAAAAGCCGCCTTCGCCCAGGATGTAGTTCGCCAGCTTCAGGGGGAAGTAATCGGGGTGGGCCCGGGGCAACCCCAGGTGTCCTACCCGAATTTCGCTCTGGGTCAGGTCGGGCCGGTCCAGGAGATAGATTCCCGGGGCGCTCAGACTCGAAGGCGCCGAGGCGTATGGCGGACTGGCCGGACCGCCGCCGGTCCAGCTCCCCCAGAGCCGGGCCGCCTCTTCCTGCACCCGCGCAAAGGCCGCCATGCCCACCACCACCAGGGTGGCAGTGGCCGGGGTGAACTCCCGGCGGTAAAATTCCTTCAGATCGGCGACCCCGATATTATCCAGGCGAGGGAGTTCTCCCGGCACTGCATGGCCGTAAGGCGAATCTCCGAAAAACAGGCGCAGGTACCGGATATTGGCCATTTCCCGGGGATCGTCTTGCTGGTGCGCCAGTTCGGCCCGGCGGCGCTCGGCCAGGAGAGAGAACTCGTCCTCGGGGAACCCGGGGGTCTGAACCACTTCGGCCAGGGTGGCCATCAGCTCCGGGAAATCCTCGCTCAGCCCTTCCAGGTTCACCAGGGTGGCGTCCCAGCCGCTCCGGGCGTCAAGCGTCGCCCCCCGTGATTCGATGTCCTCCGCCAGCTGCAACTGGGTGCGCCGGGCGGTGGCCAGGGTGAGCAGCTCCGCCGCCCAATCGGCCACTCCGGGCTTGTCCAGGGGATCGGTTTCGGCGCCCCGCTTGGCCATGAAGGTGAGGCTCAGCCAGGGCGCCCGGTCGTACTCCACGCCTAAAAGTTTCATGCCGCCGGGCAGAGTGGCCTGGTGGATTTCGGGAAGACTGTATGCCATGTCGGTTTCCTTATTGTGAGCAGTGAGCCGTAAGCAGTGAGCAGTTGGTGGCCGATGGCCGGGATAGTGTAGACACTGCCAAGCATAATGGGGCGGCCTGTGACCGCCGAAAAAGCCAGACATGGCCCGCACTATGCCAGCCGGGATAAATTTTATCTGTATCGTACACTATGTTCAGTGCCACATCCTAAGCACTTATAAATGATTTCGGTAAACTAACCCTGAGAACGAGCAGGGTGAATGACCTTTATAAAAGTCGTTTCTTTTTGACACTTATTACAATAAGACTTTGTCTCGCTGACTCTGTTTTCCTGCATAGTTTTTTGCCTCCTAACAATCAACCTCTCAGTCATATAGGGCAGCCTGTGGCCGCTGAAAACGGCGGGCACGGCCCGCCCTATGGCTTTTACTGCTCACCGCTCACCGCTTACTGCTCACTGCAACGGCCCCAGGGCCTGGCTCTCTTCCGGGGTGACCGGCTTCAGCACCACCACGGTGCGGTTGTCCTCCCGGAGGTAAGTCCGGGCCACCCGGAGAATGTCGCCGGCGGTGACCGCCTCCAGGGAGCTGAGAATCCGGTTGGCCAGCTGCGCGTCCCCGGTCTTGAGATGAAAGAGGCCCACCAACAGGCCCCGGAAAAAATTGTGGGCCAGAGAGCGCACCGCCTGGGAGCGCAGCAGTTTTTTGGCCCGGGCCAGTTCCGCCGGGGTCACGCCCTCCTGCTGGAGCCGGTTAAGCGCGGCCCAGAGCTCCTGCTCCAGCTCCGGCAGGGATTGGCCCGGGGCCGCCACCGCGGCGATCACCAGGAGGTCCGAATCCTGGGCCGAGAAGGGCAGGGGGGCCAGTGCCACATCCAGGGCGATGGCCTTACCCACCCGAACGAATTCCTGGTGAAACCGGGAAGCCTTGCCGCCGGAGAGGATGACGGCTAAGAGGTTCAAGGGGAAGAGATCCGGATGATCCAACCCCACGACATGAAACCCGGCGAACAGGGCCTCTACCTGGGAGACCTTCTTCAAAATGGCCCGGCGCTCTCCCCGCTGGGGCGGCTCCATGACTTTGGGCTCGGGGGCCCCAACCGGGGCGGGTATCTTGCCGAAATACCGGTCCACCAGGTCCCGGGCCTGCTTCGGCTCCACGTCCCCGGCGATGACCACGGTGATCTTGCCGGGGTGGTAGTGGCTGCGGTAGTAAGCCAGGCAATCGTTAAGGGTCAGGCGGTGGAGGTCCTGGTCCCAGCCCACCACCGGCCAGCCGTAGGGGTGCTGGGTATAGGCGGTGGCGAATAATTGCTCTTCCACCAGCCCGAAGGGGCTGTCCACGGAACGCAGCTTCCGTTCGCTGATGACCACCTGGCGCTCCGGCTGAAAGGTGTCGTCGTCCAGCTTGAGGTTCAGCAGGCGGTCGGATTCCAGTTGCAGGCCTAATTCCAGGTGTTCCGCGGGCAGATTTTCAAAATAGGAGGTGTGGTCTTTGGTGGTGAAGGCGTTGATCTCCCCGCCCTTGGCCTGGAGGATGCGGGAGAACTCTTCGGGCCCCAGGGTCTCGGTCCCCCGGAACATCAGGTGCTCGAAGAGGTGGGAAATCCCGGTGATGCCCGGCAGTTCGTGGCGGGAGCCCACCTTGTAGTGAATCTGCAGGGAGACGATGGGCAAACGGTGATCCGGGAGCACGAACAGGGTGAGGCCGTTGGCCAGGGTAAAGCGCTTCAGAGTGATCTCGGGCTGCCAGGCGGCCGGATCGAAATTCCGGGATGGGGGCATCAAAATTCCTCCTCGGTTATATTATGCCAACTGAACGTCGAACCAAGCGTTCTAAATTTACGGAAAAATCATCGGGGAGAAATTGGTAGCCGCAGGCTTTAGCCTGCGCCCGCACAGGCGAGACGCCTGTGCCACCGAGAAATCCGAATTTTTCAATCACGTTCCCAAGCTCAGCTTGGGAACGAGAAAATATCGTGTTTTCAGCCCTTTTCGCCGCTTCCCCTTTCCCCCCTAATTTATTGCCGGCGGATACCCGCTCCATTTCCGGGCCAGGGTCTCGTCCACTTCCACCTGAAGCGGCGTCTGTTCCACAATGGGAATGGTTTTGGGGGCCTCCCCCGCCAGGATCCGCCGGGCCAGGTCGCCCAGGTCCTCCCCCAGACGCCGGTAATCCAGGGCCACCCACAGTACCGCCCCCTTACGAGTTCCTTCGGGGAGGCTGCTTACCACCCGCACCTGCATCTGCCGGCCCGCCTCCAGCACCAGGGGGGCGTAGCGGATTGCGCTGGGCGCCGGGGGCAGGTAGATCACCCGGGCCCCCCGATGCATCAGCCGGTCCAGGCCGTCTCGGTCAGTGGCGGTCGCGGCGCTGGCCTCGGTCAAGGGTTGCACCCCATAGCGCCTCGCCTCGGTTTCGAACCGCCGGGCCAGGTCCACCGCCACCCCGTCCGTGGGATCATAGAGCAGACCCCAGGAGCCCGGCCCCAAAAGATTAATGCCGTGCTGCAAGGCAGCATCCAGGGGCGCCGGCGACGCAATGCCGGTGACGTTCTCCTGGTGAATCTCGGGATGGGCCGGGTCATAGGCCGCCCCGGTAAAATAGGGGTTGGCCACCAGGCCGAAGACCACCGGAATCTGCTTCACCATCGGGGCCGCCAGGAGGAGCGCCGGGGCGCCCAGAACTACCAGGAGCCGGGGGTTTGCCTGCCGCACCCGGCGCAAAGTTTCGCGCCCCCCGGGCCCGAACTCGGGAATGCAGACCACTTCTACGGGGGCGGTCTCAAGCCTGGCCTGCAAGCCGGCCACCGCCTGGCGCAACCTGGGCGAGTCCGGGGCGCCGAAGACGACGATGGGACTTTGGGGTAAGGGGCCGCGTCCGCAGCCGCCCAGGGCCAGCAGACCGATAAGCAACAAAATAATGAACGGTTTTCGGTTTTCGGTTTTCGGTTTTCGGTTGGAGGTCTTAGTCTTATGAGGGAATATCATAGTTTGATTTGCTAATAATAACCACAACGTGGCCTCTTGTCTTATAAACCTGATCAGGAGCCTCAAAGACTATTTGCGGGCGTTGGCTGCGAGGCTCCCTTCTGATCTTTAACCGAAAACCGGAAACTGAAAACCGGAAACCCCTTAATGAATAATCCTGCCGATGCGGTCCCAGCGCACCCGGAAGTCATTGCTATTCCAGGAAAGATGGGTAACGAGGCCTTTTACCCCTCCGGCCAGGGCCTGAAAGAAGGGCTGGCCCGAAGCTCCCTGCCAGGAGAAATAAATGATAAACGCCTTGCCCCGGAAGGCGTCCATGGGCACGAAGCCCCAAAACCGGCTGTCATAACTGTGGTCCCGGTTGTCCCCCATGACGAAATACGAGTTAGCCGGCACCACCACCGGGCCCAGGTTGTCCCGGGCCGATTCGGTGGGGCCTTGCGGGGCCGGGATGACCAGGGGGTCGTCATAGACCGCCTCTGGGGTCTTAAACGCCTTGCCGTTGATCATAACTTTCTTGTTGATGATCTGGATGCGGTCGCCGGGCAGGCCGACCACCCGTTTGATGTAGTCCTTGGAGGGGTCCTGGGGAAAGATGAAGACCACCACGTCCCCGCGCTGAGGCGTGCCGAGGGGGATCCAGACCTTATTGGTCAACGGGTTGCGGATGCCGTAGCTAAATTTGTTCACCAAAAGGTAGTCACCGATGAGTAAGGTCGGCTGCATGGAGCCGGAGGGGATGGAGAAGGCCTGCACCAAAAAGGCCCGGATCACCAGGGCCAGGATCAGGGCAATAAACAAGGCCTCCCCGTATTCCCGCCAGAAAGGCTTCTTGAGGGAACCGGGTCGTGCGCCCGCGTATCTGGAGTTCATGGCTAGCATAGGGGAGACTTTTCGTGGGACAGGCTGCGATGGAAACCCCGCCCCGTGGCCGCGGCCCTAATCCACCGGGCTAAATTGGTCTTGAGTAGCGCCGCAAATAGGACAGACCCATTCCGGCGGCAATTTATCAAAAGGGGTGCCGGCGGGGACGTTATTGTCCGGGTCTCCCTGGGCCGGGTCATAGATATAACCGCAGATCTGACACTGATATTGCTTCATGACTTTCTCCTTGGCTCAAAAGATTGGTGGTGGATCAGACCCCGAATCAGGTCAGGGCCGGCGGCAAACGAATCCAGGTAATAGTTGGCGGCCAAGTCGGGATTGCGGTAGGCCACGAACGGCACCCCGGCATTGGCGGCGAATTTCTCATCCACCGTGGAGTCGCCGATGTAAATGGCCTCCTCGGGCAACAGCCTGAAATGCTCCAGAATGCGCACAAACGATTCCGGGTGCGGTTTGGGACGGCTGACATCCTGGGCGCTCACCACCAGGTCGAAGTCGTCAGTCAGGCCGTGGTAGGTGAGGACGGCCCGGGTGGTGGTGCTGCGGTTGGTGGCCAGGGCGGTGAACCGGTCCGGCCGCAGGAACCGGAGAAACTCCCTGAGATGCGGTTCCTCCACCATCATGGCGATAAAGGGGGTGTAATCGAAACTGCGGGCGAACTGCAAGACCGCCTCCAGGTCAGGATAGCCCCGGAAGAGGTGCTCCAGGGATTCCCCCACGGTGTGGCTGTGGCTATAGTCCTGGGCCGCGGGAGTTAAAGGCGGCCGGCCGAAATGCGCCAGAATGGCATTATAAAAGGCGATGTTGGCCTGGAGGGAATCGAACAAGACCCCGTCGCAATCAAAGGCTACCAGCTTGATCAAGTTGTCGGTCCAATGGGCGCGGCGAAACCGTTGTGCCCGGCCGGGTCATCACCCGGGCCGGGAGCCGCCGGGTTAATTGTTAAAGATAACATATTATCAGATTCAACTCAATTATCAATGCTATCCGAGAAAAATGGGGCAGGTTTCGGGGCCGGCGCGGCCGGGACGCGACTGCCGCCCAGGCCCCCGAGTCAGTTTTCTCCTTGATTTCCTGGTCCGCATCTCCCAGAATCATAACTTATGATGACTAACGCCGTGAGCCTTCGTCTGGCGGCCGTCCGGGAACTGCTGCCCGCTCATGCGGTTGACGCCCTCCTGGTGTCCGGTCCCGAAAACCGCCGTTATCTGAGCGGCTTTACCGCCTCTGACCCCGACTGGGGCCTGCTGCTGATCAGCCCGGAGGCGGCCCTGCTGCTCACTGATTTTCGCTACCAGTCCTGGGCCCGGCAGGAAGTCCCGGATTTTGAGGTCCTCATCTACAAGGTCGACCTGGGGGAAAGTCTGGGGGAACTCCTCAAGGGCCTCAAGGTGCGGCGTCTGGGTTTTGAACCGGCGTATCTTACCTGCTGGCAGCACCAGCGCCTGACCCAGGCCGTGGCCGGCGCC
>PEWM01000235.1 GCA_002779455.1 Deltaproteobacteria bacterium CG07_land_8_20_14_0_80_60_11 | reverse complement strand
CACTATCTTAAAACTCAAACCTCGAGACCGGCGCATCTTGGTGTTGGCGGGCGCGGCCGGCGGCATCGGGGCCATCTTCCATGCGCCCCTGGGGGCGGCTCTCTTCGCCCCGGAGGTGCTCTATCGAGAAACGGAGTTTGAATCCGAGGCCATTTTACCCTGTATCGTCTCCTCCATCGTGGCCTCCTCCATCTTTGACCAATATTTTGGCCGGAGCGCCCTGTTCTTTCCCGGGCCGGTGGATTTCGCGCCGGTGGAGCTGTTGCCTTATGCCGTTTTTGGCGTGGTTTGCGCCCTGGTGGGCTACCTCTATGTGAAGCTGTTCTATGACGTGGCCCGGGATCGAGTTTTCAGGCGGATTAAGATCCCCAAGATCTTGAAACCGGCCCTGGGGGGCTTAATGCTGGGTACCATCGCCTGGTTATTTCCCCAGATAATGGATGGCGGTTACGGCTGGGTGCAGGCGGCCCTGGAGGGCAAGATTTTCTGGGGGACCATGCTGATGCTGGCTCTGATGAAAATTGTCGCCACCTCCTGCACCATCAGTTCCGGAGGCAGCGGCGGGGTCTTCGGGCCGTCGGTATTCATGGGGGCCATGCTGGGCGGCGCCTTTGGCTTTCTGGGGCATCAACTGGCGCCGGGTTGGGTGATCCACCCCAACGCCTTTGTCTTGGTGGGCATCGGCGGCTTCTTCGCCGGGGTGGCCAAGGTGCCGGTGGCCTCCATCATTATGGCTTGCGAGATGTGCGCCAGCTATACCCTGCTGGTGCCCCTGATGCTGGTGTCCACCATTTCTTATCTATTATTAGGCCGGGTCAGCCTCTATGAAAAACAGGTGGTGACCCGGCTGGCCTCGCCGGCCCACTTTACCGAGTTTACCCGGGGGATATTGGAACAGATGCAGGTGGCGGAGGTGGTCAAACCCCGGAAAGTGACCACAATCCCCGAAAATTTACCCCTGGATCAACTCATTCAGGTGGTCACCGGCTCCGGTGAAACCTATTTCCCGGTAGTGGACCAAACCGGCCGGATGATCGGCATCTTATCCATTAACGACATCCGGGAGGTGATGTTCGATGAGAGTCTGAGCCGGCTGGTGGTGGCTAAAGATGTGGCTACCCTCAACGTGGTGCGGGTCTTCGGAGACGATTCTTTGCAGGCAGCCCTGGATAAGATGGTCTTGTTGAACGTCGACGAATTACCGGTGGTAGAGGCAGAGGCCCCGGAAAGCATCGTCTCCATGATCTCCAAACGGGAGATCATCGGTTACTACCATTCCCAGGGGAAGCCGTAAGGGAAAGCCGCGATCAACGCACAGAACCAGAATGGGGAAATGAGCCGCACCAGGCCATTTCCCCATTTTTTTAACCGGCGTGCTCTTTTTTGTAAAGGGGCGACATCTCCCGCAGGGTCTGGACGATACCCGGCATCACCGCGATCACCTTGTCGATGTCCGCCTCGGTGTTGCCGATGCCCAGGGTGAAGACCAGGGTGCCCTGGGCCAGGGCGTGGCCCAGGCCGGTGCCGATGAGCACGTGGGAGGCCCGGAGCGACCCGGAGGCGCAGGCGGACCGGGTGGCCACGATGATGCCTTCCTCGTCCAGCATCATTACCAGGCTTTCGCCTTCGATGTATTCCACCGACACGGAGAAGAGATGCGGCAGGCACTGGGTGGGGTGGCCGTTGATTTTGATATCGGGGATGCGCTCTATCAGGCCCTTGGCCAGGCGATCTTTGAGAGCCTTAATGCGGGGCAGGCGTTCGGGCATCTCGGCCGCGGCCATCTCCGCGGCCATGCCCAGGCCCACGATGCCGATGAGGTTCTCGGCGCCGGCCCGGCGCTTGTTCTCCTGGAGGCCGCCGTCGATGAGGGGCCAGATGGGCGTGCCCTTGCGGATAAAGAGGGCGCCGACCCCGGGGGGCCCGTAGAACTGGTTGGCCGCCAGGCTCAGGAGGTTCACCCCCAACTCCTGCACGTCCACCGGGATGATGCCGGTGGCGGCCACCGCGTCGGTGTGCATCATCACCTTGCGCTGCTTGGCGATCCTGGCGATGTCGGCAATGGGTTCGATCGTGCCGATCTCGTTGTTGGCCAGCATGATGCTGATGAGGATGGTCTCGGGAGTGATGGCCTTCTCCACCTGCGCCGGGTCCACCAGGCCGTAGCGATCCACGTCCAGAGAAGTGACGCGGTAGTCCAGGAGGCGGAGGGTCCGGAGAGAATTCAGAACCGACTTGTGCTCGATGTTGGAGGTAATGATGTGGCGGCCCTTCTCCCTGAGCCCGATGGCGACCCCCTTGATGGCGTGATTGACCGACTCGGTGCCGCCGGAGTTGAACACCACCTCTTTGGGTTCGGCGTTGATCAGGGCGGCCACCTGGGCCCGGGCCTGCTCCAGGGCCTGCTCGGCCGGTTGCCCCACCTGGTTGTCGCTGGAAGGGTTGCCGAAAACGGTCTCGATGTGATGGATCATCGCCTCCTGCACCCGGGGGTGGAGAGGCGTGGCGGCCAGATGGTCCAGATAGATTATACCCATGTCAGCGTCCTTATCTCCCGGCTCGGGTCATCAGTGGTCGTGCTCATGCGGGATTTCCTTGCCGCAGAAGATGCACATGGGGGATTCTTCCTCCACCTGCTTCTGGCAGTAGGGGCAGTAGCAGCCTTCGCCTTCCTGTTTGTGGTGGGGCTCCTTGTCCAGTTCGGTGTCGGGCGCCTTTCCGGCCTTGCGGTCCAGGTAGTTCTTGATGGCGGAGTGCAGGGCGTCGGCTCCCAGGTTGGAGCAGTGAAGCTTGTTGGGCGGCAGGCCCCCCAGGGCCTCGGCCACATTGGCGTTGGTGATTTTCATGGCCTCGGCCAGGGTTTTGCCCCGGGCCATTTCGGTGATCATGCTGGAGACCGCGATGGCCGCCCCGCAGCCGAAGGTCTTGAACTTGACGTCCACCAGGCGGTCATTTTCGACTTTGATATACACATTCATCATGTCCCCGCACACGGGGTTGCCGACTTCGCCCACCCCGTCGGCGCTGATGATTTCTCCCACATTGCGGGGATTCTTAAAATGATCCATTACTATTGGGGAATATGCCATGTCCTTCTCCCATTCAGGTGATTTCGAAAAATTTTATCTGATATGAATATTAAGATTTTTCACGATGAGGGTCAAGGCCGAACCGCTCCCATCCCCAGAAATTCAATTTTCTCATATTGGGTCTCGGTCAGGCGTTTAGTCAGGTTGGCTCTTTGTCGAACAGGAGACCAAAATCCTTGATCAGGGGTTTAATGGTAAATGGGTCCAACCGGCGGATGGTAAACATGGGTGAGGCGTTAAGCGCTTCGGCCTTGCCAATCCATTCCCGCCAGGGATCGTGGGGGGCGCTGATCAGCTTGCCAGTCAGGGCGCCTGAGTCCTGCGACGCCAGAAAGAGCACCAGGGCGCAAATTAACCCCACTGGGGTCCCCCCGGATTGCCGGCGCTCCAGACATTGTTGATACTCGGGGCCGGCTTTTTCCCCCGCCGCGATGATTTCGTCCAACATTGTGGTGTTCACCGCCCCTGGCGCCACGGCATTAACTTGGATATTGTAAGGCTTGAGCTCTACCGCCAGGGTTTCGGTTAACCGCACCAAGGCCGCCTTGGAAGTGGCGTAAGCACTGAAATAGGGCCGAGGAGCTGTAGCCCCACCGCCTGCGAAGTTAATAATTCTCCCTTCGCGCCGGGCCATCATACCGGGTAAGACTGCATGAATAACCCGCACCGCTCCCATAAGGTTCACCTGGATAGTCTTTTCCCAGGCCGCCAGGCAATTCTCATAGAAAGGCCCGATGGGCGACTGGATTCCAGCTGCATTGACCAGGACATCGACACTTTTCAGAACTTGGCGGTTCTCCTTGAATGCAGCTTCCAACGTTTCTGGATCAGCTACATCAACTTCCAATGGTAGACTCCATCCCCCTCGGCTATTGATATGGGCAGCAACCTCTTCTAATTTGGAGCCATCCCGTGCCAGCAACACAACCCTTGCACCAGCCATCGATAAGGTTTCGGCTACAGCCGCGCCGATACCCCGGCTTGCTCCAGTTATCAAAACTGTGCTATTCACAAGCTGTAGAGACGAAACTGACATCTCAACTGGCTCCTTTCCCGGTGATGACCATTGGAATTGTTTTTAAAAGGATCTTACAATCTAGCCATAAAGACCAGTTATCGCCGAATAATCCAGGTTCATTTTAGCCAATCCTGGTGCTGGCGTAGAAATTCAGTTCCTATGCGTGCTCGACAAACCCCATTGAGTTCAGTTTTAGGAAAGATCGCCCAAAAGCGGCGCTGCAACTCCTCATCCTCCTCAGTCGTCTGCCATGTCCCGTTGAGCCGCTCGTCCATCTCTACTGCTAACGCGGTAATTTCCTCCGGCGTGTTCTCAATGAGTTCAACTCCAAGCAATTCAAACTGCTTGGTTTGCAAAAATCGACCGGCGCCAGAGTCAAAAATCTCCTGGAAGGTCATAAACCTTTTTTCTTTTATAAGCCAAAACTTCTTAAATATAGAAAGATTATTTCGCCCCCAGCTAACAACGTATTCTACCGAAGCTACATTTACAATAGCTACTGGCCGTCTAAAAATTGCGGGTACGGCATAAATACCGGTGGGCGAAAGCAAATAAAATTTGCATTTTGCTCCTAAATAAATGTCAAGAAATTCTGATCTAAAATTCCAACAATAATCTATAATTCGCGGATGAGTTATTTCTAATGGTTCTTTTGCCATAGCCCCTGTTCGTACTAAGAAATTACCTCGACGGCATAATTCCTCTGCCGCCGGGATAAATTTCTTAATATCACAATTCAAATAATCATTATAACGCCAATCACCATCCGGTAATATCTCTTGTAGATAGTATGGATTTCTAGCATGGAAACAGATCCAACTTGCATTATTGGGGATCCCCAAGTTATTTATCTCTGCAAGTCCTTTCCTTTCCTCTTCAGAGGTAAATTCCAGATGGGGCAAAAATTGGTCCAACAGGTTATGCACGTCCCGATCATGCTGGGTGTTGTTACCGATCTCATGAGCCTCGCCCCGGGGTATCAGCCGATTGACCCTTAAGATAGGGACCAGAATCCAGGAAGGCCAGACGTGCAGCACCCGCTTCCACATGGTTGCCAGTTGCTGATTGCATATTGGCATCCACATGAAGTGTAAATCGAGATAGCGTTGTTTTGGCACATTAATGCCCGCATCTATCTCACAGAGATACATTTCGGTATTGGCGGCAAAGTGGCCGATTCTCCCGCTGAACAAGCCGCCCAATCGCACCAGCAACCAGGGCTTGATCAACCGGATTACCACCACTGCCGGAATAGCAAGGATGTACAAAGGCAACTTGGAGAGCATGTGCAATGCCCTCTTCACCTTTCTGAACAGCACCTAACGCCCCCTGCTGAAACCGTGGTCAGGATTCTTTCCGTAAAGCGGGAGCCGTTATCGCTTTGGTTGCCGAAGCATCCCTTCCGCCACAGGACCGCACTGCGCAAGGCCCTCTCGGCCCGATTATTGGTCGGCTCCACTCCTGGTACAAGGGCAAAGGTTACCTATTTTTGTATTTCATGTTTTCATAAACATCTGTTTGACGTTCCCTCTTCACAAGTTCAACGTTAAAAACCAACCCGCCCAAGCCAAAACCTTTTGCATTAATGGCGTCGATCAGTGTTTCATATGCCTCTTGGGTCTCATAAACCGCAACTTCCCATTTTTTTCCGAAATAGGGTTCAGACGACAGCATTAAATTAGCTTCCAACCCATCCTTTTCAATTCGTTCGATATTTTCCAGAGATCCCAAATATCCAAGCTCATTGAGGATATTCTTGTTTCGATAGAAAATATGTTTGAATTGTTCTATTTCACTTTCACACGCAATGGCAACTCTTTGATTCATCTTGTTTTTTAGGCGGGTGATAATATTTTGGACAGTGAGCATCAACGGACTTCCAACGTCTATATACGGATAGATTGTCCTCAAATATTGATAATGCTGAGCCAGCTTCAAAATAAGGGGGTTTTCGAATTCGTAGTCAGAAAATTCCCAGAAATTCTTTCTGGGAAGCAAACGGCCTTCGCGCTTCATGCTATCGAAAATGGCGGATCCTGGCAAAAGTATAAGACCATTGGTGAAACTGGGGTACCAATAAAACAACTGATTTTCTCGTAAAAATTGAATGTTTTGCCGAAGAGTTGATAACGAGGAATAGGGACCAAACATTATAAAACCAACATGCACAAAAAACAGGTCAAGGTCATTCAAAATCCTTAAACTACGGTAGTTATCAGCCAGTTTGGCACTCTTTCCGTAAAGATCAAGTTCATAATCAGAACCTGCTTCGGCGCCAATAATGACTACATCCATCCCCGCTTCCTTATACAATTTATAAAGTTCAATACTTTCAGGATCATCTTTAATCGCGTTTGCTCTCATATAAACTTTCATGGAAACATCCAAACCCCTATTGAGTATTTCTTCGCAGATTATTCTGTTTCGTTTGAACCCCAGTTTCCCCGGGTCGTCAAAGGAGCTATCTTGGAAATTTATGAGTTTAACATTGTACCTCTCAACGAGTTCTTGTATTTCATCTACCACGTTAATAGGACTGCGTCCTCGCCATCTCTTGGCCCTTTGCAACTTCCTACTAAGATTAACTGCGCAAAACGTGCAATTAGATGTGCAGCCTCGTGAAGTTGTTATTCGAGCGTCATTCATATATTTCCCTTCAAAATCATAGACGCCATCTGTTATTCCGTCTCTGGCCGCGAAAGGCATTGCGTCCAAATCTTGAATGGCCGGTCTGGGAGGATTCACGATTATCTTGCCATTTTCATCCCTCCAGGCGAGTCCGCGAGTCAACTTCCAGGCTGGGGAGTCCTGTTTCAATAATTCTATCAGTTCAGCAGTTGTATATTCACCTTCTCCCAAGACAACAGCATCCAAATCGGGATCGTTTTTCAAAACCTCCTCGTAAAAAGTTATAATAAAAGGTCCCCCGAATATAATTCGTCCATTGGGATTACGTGTCTTAATGAGTTTAACAAGAGCCTTTATTTCTGTATAATTGCTAAAATTAACCTGAAAACCATATAAATAAGCGGGATTATCGAGAATCTGTCCCTCATATTCCCCTTTTATCCACGTTGGATATTGCAGCATCAAAGTTTTAAACCCTTTTTCTCTTAAATATCCAGCTATCAAAGCCATCCCATAGGGAAAATCCGCCATATAGTGCAAGTCACCTTCCCCTGCAACATTAATCAACTGTACGTCCACATCGTATTCTATAATTCTATCCATGATTTTACCTTTTGTGTAGAGCTTGTGAGATGCCCCCAAAAGTGAGACACTTTTTATGAGAGGATTGAATTAAAACAAACATATCTCAGGTTACCCGGCAGCCCTCTGGGGGTGGAGGAAGCGTAGCGACCGGAGCCCCCAGAGGGGCGTCATCTCCCAGACCTCCAACGGGGTCCGATATCCCAGGCTCTGATGGGGACGCTCCCCGTTATACCATGTTCCCTTTGACATGAAACAAATTATCCAGATAACCTATTGATATCAATAGTAGGGCGGGTTTCAAACCCGCCCCTACAAAACGAACCTGGTATTATACCAGCACAACCAGCTCTCGACCTTGATCCGGGTTTCCGCCAGGACGTGAAACAGTTCTGCGTTCAGCAGCTCCTTCCGCAGCGATCCATTGAATCTCTCCAGGCGCCCGTTGTCGTAAGGCTGGGCCTTGGGCACTGGTTCGTCCTTGACCCGCCAGGCCATCAGCAACTCTTTAAAGACCTGGGACTCAAACTCCGGCCCGTGGTCTCGTCTCAGCACCCGGGGTGCGCCGTAGCGCCGAAACAAATCTTCCAGGCGCCGGCCGCCAGGGCGCCGGTAATGCTGTGCTCCACCAAAGAACCCAGGGCGTAACGGCTAATGGCCGCCTGACTTTTTACCTGAGTATCATCTTTTGCATAACAAAAAACTCACTCACTTTCAAGGCCAAATCAAAACGGCCCTTGAAAAGTTCCGGTCCGATCTGGGACTGAGGCTCAAGAAGCCGGATGGAATTGGCGGCCTTTCTACCGACGCTTTCCCGCCTATCTGGGCCGAGGCTTACAGTGGTTCCGTTTTACACGGACATATCAGGTCTAATCTGGTCTCTCGATGGGTGGTTCATGGGGAGGGGGGCCGGCATGGGGGTTTTGGCCCGGTGGGCCAACCGTTTCTTGCCTGCCCTAACCGTCCTTCTTCGGTTCCAGGCCGTAGGATTTGAGTTTGCGGTAGAGGTGGGAGCGTTCCAGGCCGATTTTTTCGGCCAGCAGGCTGACGTTGCCCCGGCATTCCTCCAGTTTGCGCCGCAGGAACTGTTTTTCAAACAAGGCCCGGGCCTCCCGGAAGGACGGCACCTGGAGGAAAGGGTCGATGAATTCGCCGTCGCCGCTCTCTTCCGAGGTAAGGCCCTGGGCGCTGAGCGGCAGGTCGGCCACCTCGATGTAGGGCCCGGCGGTCAGGATGGCCAGGCGCCAGACGAAGTTTTTCAGCTCCCGGACGTTGCCCGGCCAGGGCTGGGCGGCCAGAAGCTCCAGGGCCTGGGGGCTGAAAGTCTTGGGCGGGGCGTCGTTTTCCCGGGCCAGTTCCTTGAGGAAATGGGCCGCCAGCGGGGGGATGTCCTCCCGGCGCTCCCTCAGGGGCGGGACGACGAGGGGAATGACGTTGATGCGGTGGTAAAGGTCTTCCCGGAAAGTCCCCTTGGCGATCTCTTCTTCCAGGTTCTTGTTGGTGGCGGCCACGATGCGCACGTCCACCTGGATGGGCCGTTGACCCCCCACCCGCTCGAAGCGCTGCTCCTCCAGGATGCGCAGGATCTTGGCCTGGGTCTTCAGGCTCATATCGCCGATTTCGTCCAGAAAGAGCGTGCCTTCATGGGCCAGGTCGAATTTGCCCCGGTGGCGGTCCGTGGCCCCGGTAAAGGCGCCCTTCTCGTGGCCGAAGAGCTCGCTTTCGATGAGGTCTTCGGGAATGGCGGCGCAGTTGACCTCCACGAAGGGGCGAGCCGACCGGCGGCTGTTGGCATGGAGGGCCCGGGCCACCAGCTCCTTGCCGGTGCCGTTTTCCCCGGTGATGAGCACCGAGGCGTTGGTGGGCGCCACCAGGTTCAGCGCCTCCCGCAGCTTGCGGATGGGCTCGCTCTTGCCGATAATCTCCCGGACCGGCGCCGCGAACTGGCGCAGCCGCCGGTTCTCCTCGGACAGGCGGGCCAGTTCCAGACCGTTGCGGACCGACAGAAGGATCTTATCGGCGTTGGGCGGCTTTTCGATAAAGTCATAGGCCCCCAGGCGGGTGGCTTTCACGGCGTTTTCCACCGAGCCATAGGCGGAAATGATCACCACCGGCAGGAAGGGGTAATGGCGCTTCAGCTCCTTTAAAACCTCCAGGCCGTCCAGGCCCGGCAGGGCGATGTCCAGGAGCACCAGGTCCGGGGCCTCCTCCCCCACCAGCTTGAGGGCGGTCTCCCCGTCCGGGGCGGTGATCACCGAGAAGCCCTCGTCCTGAAGGATACCCGAGATCATCTGAAGGATCTGGGGCTCGTCGTCAACTACCAGCAGTGGTCCCGGCATAATCGGCCCTGTACATGGGAAGGTAGATGATAAACCTGGTGCCCTGGGGCACGTTGTCTTCCACCCGGAGAAAGCCCTGGTGCTCCGCCACGATGGAGTTGACGATGGCCAGACCCAGGCCGGTGCCCCCGCGCTTGGTGGAGAAGTAAGGTTCGAAGATACGGTCCTTGTCCCGGTCCAGGACCCCGACGCCGGTATCGGCCACGATAAGTTCCACCCGCTCCTGGGCCGGGTCCCCCGTAACTGACACGGTGATGGCGCCGGTTCCGGGGATGGAGGCCAGGGCGTTATCCAGCAGGTTCAGGAGCATCCGCTTGACCTGTTCCCGGTCCAGGAGCAGGGCCGGGAGCGCCGGGTCGGGGTGGAACGAAAGGGTGATGCGGGGCTGGACCTCCTGGTAAAGCAACAGGGTTTCCTGGACCAGTTGGTTGAGGTCCTGGGGGGCCAGGGTCAACTGGGGCAGCCGGGCAAACCGGGAAAATTCATTGACCAGGTTCTTGATCTCATCCGCCTGGTTGATGATGACCCGGGTGCATTCATCAAAGAGGGGGGCATCCTCGCCCAGGCGGCCTTGGAGGCGGCGTTGCAGGCGCTGGGCCGCCAGCTTGATGGGCGTCAGGGGGTTCTTGACTTCGTGGGCGATCCGGCGGGCCACCTCCCGCCAGGCCGCCAGCCGCTGGGCCCTTTCTAACTCCGTCAGGTCCTCGAACACCAGCACCACTCCCAGGTCCTGGCCCGCCTCATCTCTGAGCGCCGTGGTTTTGACCAGGAGATAGAGGGTCTTATCCGGCAGAACCAGGTGCAGGGGCTTCTCCACTGTACCCCGGGAAGATTTCCGGGCCGCGGCCACCACGTCGGCCATGCGGTTAAATTCCCCGGGAGGCAAAAGCATCCGGCAGTCCTGGCCCAGGACCTCTTCCCGCTTGAGACGCAGCATCTGGGCGGCGGAATCGTTGATGTTGGTCACCCGTCCGGCGGCGTCGATGCCGATCACCCCAGCCGCCACATTTTTGAGCAGGATTTCCATGTCCCGCTTCTGGGTGGAAATCAGGGCGTGGCTGTCGCTCAACTGCCGGTAGGTCGCGGCCAGCTGAGCCTGGCTCTGCTGCAAATCGTGGGTCATCTTGTTGAAGGATTGCACCAGGAAGCCGATTTCATCGAGGCCTTCCTGATCGATGTGGATATCATAATCCCCCCCCGCCACCTTCACGGTGCCTTCGGCCAGTTGGCGAATGGGGGTGGTAATCTCCCGGGCCATGTAAAAAGCCAGCCAGATGGCGGCCATCATGGCGATAAGGGTGACGATGATCAGGGTCAGGTAATGGCTGACTCTGACGGGGCTGAAGAGCAGGTGCCGCCGGCGCAGGTCCTGAAGGCTCTTGGCCGCGGCGGCGATTTGCAGGAGTTGGGCCTGGGGGATGAGTTCCCGCACCACGATATAACCTGCCAGGGCGCCGGCGGCGTCCCGGAGGGGGACCGGCAGGGTCAGGAGTTCCCCTTGCGGGAGGGGCTGCCGGATGATCTTGTCCTGGGCCGCGGCGGTCGATTGGATCTCTGGCCAGGCCAGCGCCGGGAACGGCGGCACCTGCGGCGCCACGCTTTCGGCCATCACGGTCCCCCGGAGATCAAAGATCGAAAGGCCCGTCAGGTGAAAGTCCTCCAGGCGGGGCTTGAGGAAAGCTGCCAGGGAACCCTGCTCTTCCTGGCGCCAGCCCTCTCTTTTGGCCAACTCCAGGCTCACCAGTTGACCACAGGCCTTGAGCTTACTTTTCAGCTCCCATGAAACGGTGCGGCTCACGGCCAGGGCCTGATCCAGGGACTGCTCCACCTGGCGGTCCCAGGAGTAATCCACCCGGCTGGACATCAGCTGCCAGGCCATGAAGAAGAGAAAGAG
>PEWM01000218.1 GCA_002779455.1 Deltaproteobacteria bacterium CG07_land_8_20_14_0_80_60_11 | reverse complement strand
GCCCGGGGGCCGATGACCACTCCATCCCACAGGATGGCGTCTTCCACCGCCGCGTCGGCCCCCACCCTGACCCCGGGGGAGAGAATCGACCGGGCCACGGTCCCTTCGATGATACAGCCCGAGGCGATGAGGGAATCCTCCACCGTCACGGGTTTGCCCCCGGTAATAAATTTGCTGGGGGGCAGGAGTTGCGGCCGGGAGCGCATGGGCCACTCGGGATCGAATAACTCGAAGGTGGGCGCGGCGCCCAAAAGGTCCTGGTGGGCTTTGAAATAGGCGTCCAACAGGCCGATATCCCGCCAGTAGCGGGGCGCGCCGCTGGCCGGGTCCTGAAAGTTGTAGGCATAGACCTTTTTCCGCCCCACCATCTGGGGGATGATGTCCCCGCCGAAATCGTGCTTGCTGGTCTTGTGCTTGGCGTCCTTGATGACCTCCTCCACCAGCACCCCGGCGTTGAAGATATAGACCCCCATGGACACCAGGGAGAAGTCGGGGTGGTCGGGCAACCCCGGCGGGTCGGCGGGTTTCTCCAGGAAATTCTCCACCTCGCCGGCCGCGTTCACCTGGAGAATGCCGAAGGAACTGCCCTCCGCCCGGGGCACCATGACCGCGGCCACGGTGAGGTCCGCCCCCCGGCGCAGGTGAAATGCCAGCATCTCCCGGTAATTCAGCTTATAGACGTGGTCGCCGGACAGGATCAACACATGCCGGGGACGTTCGGCCTCCAGGAGGTTGAGATTCTGGAAAATGGAGTCGGCGGTGCCCCGGTACCAGCGGCTCACCATGATCTGCTGGGGCGGCATGGAGTAGATGAACTCGTCCAGGTCCGGGTGCATGATGTCCCAGGCCTGGCGCAGGTGCTGGTCCAGGGAAAAACTGCCGTACTGGGAGAGGACGTAGATGCGGCGAATGCCCGAGTTGAGGCAGTTGGACAGGGTGAAGTCGATGATCCGGTAAAGGCTTCCGAAGGTAATGGCCGGCTTGGCCTTGTCCCGGGTCAGGGGGAAGAGGCGTTCGCCCTTGCCGCCGGCCATGATAATGGTGGTGAGTTTCTTCAACCGGTCCGTCATTTATTTATCAGCTCTTTAACTTTCGCTTTGAGCTCCGTGAGATCAGAAGACTTCACCACGTAGGCGTCCGCGGCCCAGCTCATAAAGCTTTCCTGGTACTGGCTATAGGCGGTGTTCAGGATCACCGGCAGTCCCTCCTTGAGTCCCAGGATACGGGGCAGGGCCTCCAGGCCGTCCATGCCCGGCATGCGGATGTCCAAAATGACCAGGTCCAGGGGTTCGGTTTCCACCATCTTCAAGGCATCCCGGGCATTGATCGAGATCAATACCCTATATCCTTCGTCCTGCAGCTCTTCCTGCAAAAGAGTTCGGATCGCCTCGTCGTCATCCACCACCAGGATCGTCTTCATCAACCGCCTCTCTGTACGTCCATTTCATTTTATAGTAAGTATTCTTGGGAATAGGGGCAATGGGGACCCCCAAAATTCCCGGCGCTCCCTCAGGAACCCTCCGGCGGCTGCCAGTTCATCTCTCCCAGGAACAGGGGCAACTCCGCCACGCAGATGGGGCCCACCCGGATATCCCAGCCGGTATAGGCGGCCAGTTCCTCTTTCAGGGGGGCCACCACCCCGGGGATGATGAGCTGCCGGCGCCTGAGCCTCGAAGCCAGGCGGTGGGTGGTAAGCCCCTGGTCCAGGCGCTGGGGGGCGAAGCTGCGGTAGACCATGGACATGTCCACCGTGTCTCCCCGGGTATCTACCAGCAGCAAATAAAATGGGCTGATGGTCAAGGCCAGGAGCCCGGTGACCACCGTTAGGGTAAATTCGCTGTTGCCGGTGACCAGGAGCGGCGCCTCGGGCCCGGGTTCGTTGATCTCGAACAGATCCGGCGGCGCCGGCCGGGGCAGTTCCAGAGACTGCACCACCGGCAGGACTTCTAAAGCGTTGACCGCCAGGGACAGGGCCTGGCGCCGGGCGGGGCTGAGAGCCCCGCAGTCCTCAGGTTTCAGGCTCCCATCCTTAAGCCGGGCCGCCACCTTGGCGCAATCGGGGCCCCCCAGCCCCCGGCATTCCTCCGGGGTCAGGTACGGGGCGATGTCGATCCTATCCACGTAGAGATTCGCTTTCAGCATGATGCCTCCCGCTTGATCTACCCTAACAAGATTGGCGTCCCGGGTCAACGCCTTTGGGGGCCGCCCCAGGAAATCAGCTGCCGCCAGGCGCCGGGA
Source organism: Deltaproteobacteria bacterium CG07_land_8_20_14_0_80_60_11 (assembly GCA_002779455.1). Taxonomy (GTDB): domain Bacteria; phylum Desulfobacterota; class Desulfobaccia; order Desulfobaccales; family 0-14-0-80-60-11; genus 0-14-0-80-60-11. Next base: position 7,935 of record PEWM01000218.1, on the reverse strand, counting down.
AGCTTTGGCCGGCATCATCATCCAGGGAACAACCGCCAAGGATTCCGGCCGGCGGCGGCCAAATTGCCTCCCGGTCTCCACCGGGTTGCCGCCCCCCGCGGGAACTTTGCCGTCCATGCCGAAATCGCTTGATTTTCTCAGTAACTTGGGGTATAAAGATAAAGTTAATTCGTAAAGCGGAAAAAATCAGACGACAAAGGAGTCGGCCCCAAGAGTAACCGGTTTAAATCACATCTGAAATAGGGTAAAGGAGACAAACCCGCCCGAGACCCCATTAGTCCCGGCGAGGGAGTCTGGTCTGAAATTTCCATCAACCTAGCACCTGCTGCAGCAGTCCTCTTTTCTCTTTTTCCCTTTACCCAAGCCTCCCCAGGCTCCGGAAACACTTGGTAATCACTTTATATGGCAGCCAGCGTCCTCTTTACCTCTCTCATTCTGCCTCACCTCACCCAACTCACGCCATACCAGGCCGGCAAACCTCTGGAAGAACTGGAAAGAGAACTGGGACTCACCGATGCCATCAAGCTGGCCTCCAATGAAAATCCCCTGGGGCCATCTCCCCTGGCCCTGGCCGCCATCCTGGACACCCTCGGGAGCTTGCACCGCTACCCCGACAGCCACGCCTATTACCTCAAGGAAGACCTGGCCCGGCATCACGGCCTGACGCCGGCGCAGTTGATCCTGGGCAACGGTTCCGATGAGGTCCTGGACCTGCTGGTCCGGGCCCTGGTGCCGCCGGGGGGCGAGGTGCTGAGCACCACCCACACCTTTTTGATGTACGGCCTTCTGACGCAGGCCGTGGGCGGGGTTTTCCGCCCGGTGCCGTTAAAAGAGATGCGGGTGGACCTTAGCGCCATGGCCCAGGCGGTCACTCCCCAAACCCGGCTGATTATCGTCAACAACCCCAATAATCCCACCGGCACCGCGTTCAAGCGCCAGGAGTGGGAAGACTTTTTGGCGGCGGTCCCCGCCACCGCCACCGTGGTCCTGGATGAGGCCTATATTGACTTTGCCGATGACCCCCAGGTGCCATCTTGCCTGGAATATCTGGCGGAAGACCGCCCCCTGGTGGGATTGCGCACCTTTTCCAAGACCTATGGGCTGGCGGGCCTGCGCATCGGCTACGGCTTCGGCCCCAGCGGACTGATGGACTACCTCAACCGCCTGCGGATGCCGTTCAACGTCAACAGCCTGGCCCAGGCGGGCGCCCGGGCGGCGCTGCACGACGTTGATTTTCTGGCTCGAACCCGGGAGCTGGTGCTTGAAGGCAAAGACCTACTCTACCGGGAGCTGGCGCGCCTCGGCCTGACGTTTGTTCCCAGCCAGGCCAATTTCGTGCTCATCCGGGTCCCCCGGTCAGGAAAAGAAGTCTATCAGGCCATGCTGCGGGAAGGGGTCATCATCCGGGCCATGGACGCCTACGGTTTCCCCGATTATATCCGAGTCAACGTGGGACTGCCGGAGGAAAACCGGCGTTTCCTCGAGGCCTTACAAAAGGTTCTGGGGCCGGACAACTGAGTGGGCCTCCGGGGAATCATCACCATCGACGGTCCGGCCGGGGCCGGCAAAAGCACGGTGGGGCGCCTCTTGGCCCAATCCCTGGGTTACCTCTACCTGGACAGCGGCGCCCTCTATCGGGCCGTGGCCTGGCAGGCTCAGCGGCTGGGTCTGGACCTGGACCGCGACTCGACCCTGGAAGATTTCCTGGCGGGCTTTGCCCCGGAGGTGACCGCCGATTCCCGGGGGTTTCACCTGGTGATCGACGGCGCCGAGGTGAGCGAGACACTCAGGTCCCCGGCGGTGACCCGGGAGTCCTCCCGGCTGGCGGCGCAGCCCCTGGTGCGCCGGTGGGTCAAAGCCCGGCTGCGCCAACTGGCGGCCAACGGCGGGGTGGTGGCCGAAGGCCGGGACCAGGGCACCGTGGTCTTCCCCGGGGCCACCCATAAATTTTATCTCTCTGCGGCCCTGGCCACCCGGGCGGCGCGCCGGCGCCGGGAGTGGCAGGGGGAGGGCGAACCGCCCTCTTTGGTCAATATGATGGCGGACATCGCCGCCCGGGACCTGCGGGACGAAACCCGGGACGAGGCGCCGTTGTGCGTCCCCGAGGACGCCTGCGTCATTGATACCACCGATTTGAGCATCGAAGCAGTGTTACAGCAGTGCCTGGCCAGGATCAGGGGCATCGACCTGGCAGGTTGGAACCTAAACCCAGTAAACTTGTCTAAGGGGGCTAACATGGACGGTATGGAAAAAAATGAACTGACCAACCACACCCAGCCGGGAGAATTTGAAGAAGACCGGCCGCAGACCGCAGAGGTCGCAACCTCGGAGCCAGCTTCCCCATCCACGGCGGAACCCGCCGCCGAGATGCAGGATATGGAGTCCATGAGCGAACTCTACGAAGAGAGCTTGAGGCGAGTCCAGGAAGGGGAAGTCGTCAAAGGCCGCATCGTGTCCATCACCAAGGATTACGTCATGGTGGACATCGGCTACAAGTCCGAAGGCCAGATCCCCATCCACGAATTCACCACCCCCGAGGGGGAAGTCACCGCCAAGGTGGGGGAGGACGTGGAAGCCCTGATGGAGAGCCGGGAAGATGAAGAAGGCGCGCTCATGCTCTCCAAGAATAAAGCCTCCAAGATCAAGGTGTGGGAAGAGGTCGGTTCGGCCTACAACGACGATGGGGAAGTAGAGGGCACCATCGTGGCCAAGGTCAAAGGGGGCCTCTCCGTGGACCTGGGAGGCATTATCGCTTTCCTGCCCGGCTCCCAGGTTGATCTGGCGCCCATGCGCCATACCGACCATCTCATTGGCCAGCGCCATACCTTCAAGGTCCTGAAATTCAACCGCAAACGGCGCAACGTCGTCCTTTCCCGGCGAGCCCTGCTGGAGACGGAGAGAAACGCAGCCAAAACTACCCTCCTGTCCTCTCTGGAAGAGGGCAAGATCGTGGCAGGGGTGGTCAAAAATATCACCGATTACGGCATCTTCGTGGACCTGGGCGGTCTGGACGGGCTGCTGCACATCACCGACCTCTCCTATGGCCGGGTGCGCCATCCTGCTGACCTCTTTAAGGTGGGGGACCCCATTACGGTCAAGGTCCTGAGCTTCGATCTGGAGAAAGAGCGGATTTCCCTGGGGCTGAAGCAACTCACGCCGGATCCCTGGAGCGTGGTGGAGGAGAAATTCCCCCTGCTCAGCCGGGTGACCGGCAACGTGGTCAGCCTCACCGATTACGGGGCCTTTGTGGAACTGGAGCCAGGCGTGGAAGGGCTCATCCACATCTCGGAGATGTCCTGGACCCGGAAGGTGCGCCATCCTTCCCAGGTGCTGAGCGTGGGCGACGTGGTGGAAGCCACCGTCCTGGAGGTGGAGCCTCAGAGGAAGCGCATCTCCCTGAGCCTGAAACAGGTGGAACCCAATCCCTGGGAAGTCATCGGGGAAAAATACCCGGTGGGCTCGGTGATCGAAGGCAAAATCAAGAATATCACCGACTTCGGTATCTTCATCGGCATCGATGAAGGCATCGACGGCCTGGTGCACATCTCCGATATTTCCTGGACCAAGCGCTTCAAGCACCCCTCCGAGTTATTCAAGAAGGGCCAGGTGATCCAGGCCAAGGTCCTCTACATCGACAAAGACAACGAGCGCTTCTCCCTGAGCATCAAGGATCTGGCCGACAACCCCTGGCAAACCATCGACCAGCGTTTCCCCGTGAACTCTGTGGTCTCCGGCCCCATCACCAACATCACCGATTTCGGCCTCTTCGTCGAGGTGGAAGAAGGCATCGAGGGCCTTATCCACATCTCGGAGCAGAGCCGGGATAAACAGAAAATGGCGGCCCTCCAGGTGGGAGACTCAATCCGGGCCAAGGTGATTCACAGCTCGTCCACGGAACGCCGCATCGGCTTGAGCATCCGGAAACTGGAGGCCGACGAGGAGCAGTCCCATTACCGGGATTATCTCCACTCCCGCACCGAAGCCACCTCCAACCTGGGGGATATCCTCCGGGAGACCCTGGAAGAAAAACAGGGCAAGGACAACAACTAAGGCCCCATGAAATCGCGCCCTCTGTGGACCGGTTGCCTGGTCACCTTTCTGGCGGTCCTCTTTTTTCTGGGACTCTCCGGGATAGTTCTGGCGCTCCTGGGCAAGGGCAGTCTCTTCAGCCTCCGGGAGCGGGTGGGGGTGGTAGAGATCAAGGGACTGCTCACCGACTCCCGCACCGTCATCAAGCAATTGGACCGCTACCGGGACGACGACAGCATCAAGGCCATCGTGCTCCGGATCAACTCCCCGGGCGGCGCCGTGGGGCCCGCCCAGGAGATCCTCCGGGAGGTGGAGAAGATCCGCGCCAAGAAAAAGATCGTGGCCTCTCTGGGGACCGTGGCCGCCTCCGGGGGCTACTACATCGCCTCGGGGGCCAACCTCATCATGGCCAACCGGGGCACCGCCACCGGCAGTATCGGCGTGATCATGCAGTTCACCAACGTGGAGGGCCTGACCAAGAAGATCGGGCTGGACTTCTTCAACCTGAAGGCCGGCCGCTACAAGGACGTGGGCTCGCCCTTCCGCCCCATGACCCCGGAAGATAAGGCCTATCTCCAGGGTCTCCTCGACAACATTTACCAGCAGTTTTTAAGCGACGTGGCCCACAACCGCAAGATTCCCCTGGCCAAGATGAAGAATTTGGCGGAAGGCCGGATCTACTCCGGCGAGGAAGCCAAGCAGGTGGGCCTGGTGGACGCGTTCGGCAACCTCCCCGACGCCATCGAGCGCGCCGGCCGCCTGGGCGGCATCAAGGGCAAGGTGACCGCCGTCTACGCCGAAAAGGAAGGTTTCTCGTTTCTGCGCCTCCTCCTGGGCCAGGAAACCGAAGACACCCTGAGCCAACTGGCCCTCCCCTACCCCGAACCCGCGTTTCTGCCGGCGTGGTTCCGGTGAGCACCGGTACCGTGGCCGCGCCTCTGACCAAAAGACGTTTTTCGGATATAATCTTAGACTAAATTACAATTCTGCAAGATATTTTTTAAAGGGATAAAGGATGAAAATAACTTTAATTTCTCCATATCCAGACCTGCAGGCATTTGGAATAAGAACTATATCGGCATGTCTCAAACAAGAAGGGCACGATGTGCAATTATTATTTCTACCGAAACATTTTACGGAACGGTATAAAACCAAAACACTGAATGAGATTGTTAAATTATCAAAAGAATCATATTTGATTGGGATTTCATTGATGACCAATTTTTTTGATAATGCTGTTCAAATTACACAAAAGTTAAAAGAGAATTATGATATTCCTATATTGTGGGGAGGTATTCATCCAACTATACGACCTGAGGAATGCCTTAATTATGCAGATATGGTCTGTATAGGTGAAGGTGAAGAAACTATAGTAGAACTATCAAATAAAATGGAAGATGGGCAAGATTATTATGATATTCGTGGTATTTGGTTCAAAGATAAAGATAAAATAATTACAAATCCAATCCGACCATTAACCCAATCCTTGGATAATATACCATTTCCAGATTATGACTATGGATCTCATTATATATTGAATAACGAATGTATTCAAAAGATGGATATAAAACTACTAACCAGGCATATAGGCAGAACTTATATGACTATGCCTACAAGGGGATGTCCTTTTGGATGTACATATTGTTGCAATAATACTATCAATAAAATGCATCCTAATGAAAAACCGCTAAGAAAAAGAAGTGTAAACAATATAATTAAAGAATTGGTAAAAGTAAAAGAACTATTACCGTTTATAGCCTGTATTAAGTTTGATGATGATGCATTCTTGAGCCTTTCTGTAGAAGAAATAAATGAATTTTGCGAAAAATATAAAGAGAATGTAAGACTACCATTGAATGTTACAGGAGTAACTCCTTCAACAGTAACTAGAGAGAAATTATCACTCCTTGTTGATGCAGGTTTAAATAGTATTAGAATGGGTATACAGACGGGAAGTGAACGCACAAAAAAATTGTACAATCGCCATTATACCAATCATCAAGTTGAGATAGCAGTCAAAATAATAAATGAGTTTAAAGATAGAATTAAAACGGTAGGTTATGATATTATTTTAGATAACCCTTGGGAAACTGACGATGATTTAATTAAAACGCTGATGTTCTTATCAAAACTGCCAACTCCATATACATTAGGTATTTTTTCTTTAAATTTTTATCCAGGGACTGAGTTATATATAAAAGCAAAAATGGATGGTATAATAACTGATGACCTGAAAGACGTTTATCGCAAACACTATCATAATTGTAATAGAACATATTTGAACAACCTATTCTTATTATTAGACAACTATGCTTCAATTGGAGTTGGCATTTCACCGAAAATAATGTTTTTGCTGACGAATCAGAAGATACGGCAACTTAAGCTACATTGGTTGTTATATATATATTTAAGTATTTTGGTTTTCCCTATAAATATGAAACGCTTCATTTCTTTGGTACAAGAAGGTTTAAAAGATATACAAACAGGGAATTGGTCAAGAATACACAGTTACGTAAGGAGATACTTTTAAAGTTGAAGTTTGAAGGGTTAGGTATTATTATAGTTTCTATTTTGGTCCAGGTTTACCGTCCCGCTGGTATCGGTGGGATAGCCGTCATCCGTGCTCGCCATCATCGAGCCAGGCCGGATTTTTGGTTTTAAAATTTTTGGGGTCATTTTAACGGAAACCGCGCCGTGCCCCTGGATAAAAAGACCGGGGCCGCAATCGTGACCAAGATGGGATTGACGGGGTCACCGGGGGGTATCGCAGCCGGGTAGCGGCAGAGCTGAGGGGTTGCCGCTTGACTTAACGCTGGAAAAGCGGTAAAAGTTTGTGAAATTTATAAGTTAGAGGTTCGGTATGGAGCCCAGGGAGCGCCTGATCTTCCCGCTGGATGTACCCAATAAGACGGAAGCCGAGAGATTTATCTCCCTGCTGAGGGATCACGTCGGGCTCTTCAAGGTGGGATTGGAGCTCTTTGTGGCCGAAGGGCCGGATTTTCTTAAGTTCATGACCGACAGGGCCCGGGTGGAATATTTTCTGGATTTGAAATTTCACGACATCCCGGCCACGGTGGCCCGAGCTAGCGCCCAGATTAGGCGAGGCCCCCGGTTGACCACGGTCCACGTGGACCAGGGGCCTAAAATGCTCCAGGCCATGGTGACATCCCTGAAAAATGGGGCTAAAGTCTTGGGGGTCACGGTCCTCACCCATCTCGGGCCGGATGACCTGGAGGCCTTGGGTTTTGCCTCCCGGTATGCCAGAGACCCCAGCCAACTGGTGCTGCTGCGGGCCAGGCTGGCCCAGGCAGCCGGCTGTGACGGGGTCGTCTGCGCCGGTCCGGAAGCCCGCGCCGTTAAAGCCGCCTGCGGACCGGAGTTCCTGGTGGTCTGTCCGGCCATCCGGCCGGCCTGGGCCGCGGTGCCGGGAGACGATCAGCAGCGGGTCATGACCCCTTATGAGGCCATCAAAGCCGGGGCCGATTATATTGTAGTGGGACGCCCCATCCGGTTGGCGGCCGATCCGGTGGCCGCGGCCCGCAAGGTTGTGGCCGAGATTGAACAGGGGATGCGTGACCGGTCCAGCCTAGCATGAGTGGCAGCCAGGGCGTAGGGCGTAGGGCGGGAAAGCGAAGCGCATCCCGCCTTTGAGAATTGAGTTAAACTGAAATCATGCCGCAATACATTCGCGCCGTTGTTCCGGGCGGCACGTTCTTTTTGACGGTCACGCGGTGGGAACGCCGCCGGAAACTCTTGACCGAACACATTAACGATCTTCGGGCTGTGTTCAAGGCGGCCCGTCAACGCTGACCGTTCTCTGTCGAAATCGACATAGGTAGGCCCTCACGGGCTTTCCCTGTCACACCACCGGGCGTACGGGTCCGTACCCGGCGGTTCGGATGGTTA
>PEWM01000183.1 GCA_002779455.1 Deltaproteobacteria bacterium CG07_land_8_20_14_0_80_60_11 | reverse complement strand
CCAGATAGCTGTGGATCAGGCGTTTCTGGAAGTCCACGAACCCGAGGGTGCTCTTAAAGGCGATGTCGTGGCTCATGAAGTTCGGGCCCTTGGCGGCCTTGGCCTCCACCGCCACGGGATCGTTGGTGAACTCAAAGGAATGGTAGAGGCCCAGCAAATGGCCCAGTTCGTGGATCAGCAGGTTGGCCAGCCAGTGCCGGTTGAGGCCGGCGTCTTTGGGGTTGGTAGAGAATTCGGCCTTCTTGAAACGCTTGAAGGAGACGTGGATGGTGGACAAGTTCAGGTGGGCGAAGGCGCACTTGTCCAGGCAGACTTGCAGGAAGCGCAGTTGAAAAGGCGGCGCCACGTCGAAGGCCTTGAAGCTCTGGTTCAGCCACTGCCTATCGGGCAGGAGTTCGATCCGCAGGCGTTTGGCCGGGGCCAGAGGTCCGGGCTGGATTTGTCCAGACACCTCCACCAGGTTCACTCCCATCCGGGCATAGAATTGGGCCACCTGCTCCCAGACCATCGCCAGCATGCGGCGGCAGTCGGCCAACTCCTCGTCCGGGGCGACATAGAGTTCCACGGTCACCGTCTTGGGGGAGAGGTCTACCGGCCCCAGGTCGCTTAGGGAGAACAGGGCCGCCTCTTCCCGGGAGTCCAGGCTCCGGGCCTGGGCCATCGTTCCTAAAAGGGCCAACCCCAGAACCAGCGCCACGCCCCCAATATATCTCGCCTTGATGAATCTCATCTCTCTCCTAAATTTCCCTTCCCCCTCACCCTAACCCTTTCCCCTACTGGGGCATAAGCGCTAACTTAATAAGATTAAGCCAACATTTTGTAAAGAAAAACAGTTTCTTGTCATTCTGAACGGAGCGCAGCGCAGTGAATAATCTCTGTAACGTGCCGATAATTTTGGAGATTCTTCGCTTCGCTCAGAATGACAATAAATAGGGTTAATAATGCAAACCAACCTTAAGTCAGCGCCTATGCCCCCACTGGGGGAGAGGGAATAAAGTCAGATGCATGGTCATTTTGAGGGAGCAAAGCGACCGCAGAATCTCCAAAAGACGAGATTCTACGCTACGCTCAGAATGACAAAACGAGTTTTTCAGAGTTCTTGCAATTCATTGATTATCCTGAGTTTTTAACCGAAAACCGCAAACCGCAAACCGAAAACCACCTTTTTCCCTTGCTTCCCGGGGATATTTTTATAAACTTAAAAAGTTTAAGGAGGATGCGTCATGTCCTATATGTGTGACATTTGCGGCAAACGCCCCACGGTGGGCAACAACGTCAGCCATGCCAACAACCACACCAAGCGCCGCTGGAAGCCCAATCTGCGGAAGGTCAGGGCCATGAGCCAGGGCTCTGTCCGTTATATCCAGGTATGCACCCGGTGCTTAAGGTCGGGCAAAGTCATCAAGCCGGCTTGAGACAAGTAAGCAGTGAGCAGTGAGCAGTGAGCAGTTGATGGTTTAACTAACCGGACTTTGACTTACTGCTTACTGCTCACCGCTTACTGCTCACTCCCCCCTATCCCGTCATTCGCCGCACGGAAATCACTTCTCTCAACCGCTTCAGGGCGCCGAAGACCTTTTCCAGGTGCTGCTGGTCCGCCACCTGAATGGTGAATTGCGCGACCCCCTTATTTTCCGCGGTGGTCTCCACCGAGGCCCTGGTGACGTTGACGTCGGCGGTCTTCAAGGCGCTGGTGATATCGGCCAGGAGGCCCGGCTTGTCAACCGTAACCACCTGAATTTTAACGGGGTAGAGCTTCTGGGGCCCCCCGGCCCCGTCCCACTCCGCCGGAATGTGGCGGAAGGACTCGGTGCTGGCCAGATAGGGACAGTCGGCCCGATGGATGGTCACCCCCTTACCGCGGGTGATATAGCCCATGATGGGGTCGCCGGGGATGGGCTGGCAGCAGTTGGCCAACCGCATCAGCAGATCATCCAGGTCCTTGATCTTGAGGCCGGCGGGTTCTTCCTTGCCCCGCTTCGCCGGGAGTTCGGGGGGGATTTCCTCATCCGCCGCCGGGGCGTTCAACCTTAACAGCCTGCCGGTCACCTGCCCCGGCGACACCTTGCCGTGGCCGATGGCCGCCAGGAGGTCGTCCACGCCCACAAAGGACAGATCCTGGATTATCTGTTTGAGGTCGTCCCCTTCCTTCACCAGCTTTTGCAGGCTGGCCCCGGACTTCCGCAGCTCCCGCTCCAGCAGCTCCTTGCCCAGGGCCACGGACTGTTCTCTTTCCGCCACCTTGAGCCACTGGCGAATCTTTTGGCGGGCCTTGGTGGTCTTGACGAACTGGAGCCAGTCCCGGCTGGGAGTGTGGTGGGGCGAGGTAATGATCTCCACCGTGTCGCCATTCTGCAACTCGGTGCGCAGCGGCACCATGCGGCCGTTGACCTTGGCGCCGGTGCACTGATCGCCTACTTCAGAATGGATGGCATAGGCAAAATCCACCAGTGTCGCCCCCCGGGGCAATTCCTTGACATCGCCGGTGGGGGTGAAGGCGTAAACCTCGTCCGGATAGAGCTCCAGGCGCACCCCCTCCAGGAGTTCCTGGGGGTTCTTCAACTCCTTCTGGAGGTCCACCATCTGCTTGAGCCAGGTGAAGCGCTTGGCGTCTTTTTCGTGGTAGGCCCGCCGCTCTTTGTAGCTCCAGTGGGCGGCAATGCCTTCTTCAGCCACCCGGTGCATCTCCCGGGTGCGGATCTGGATCTCCAGGCGTTCGCCGGACTGGCCAATCACCGTGGTGTGGATGGACTGGTACATGTTGCCCTTGGGCATGCCGATATAGTCTTTAAGGCGTCCCGGCACCGGCCGAAACAGGGCATGGATGACCCCCAGGGTTTCATAGCAGTCAGGGACCGCGTCTACGATGATACGGAAGGCTAGGAGGTCGTAGAGTTCGTCCAGGGTGATCTGCTGGGACTGGAGCTTGCGGTAGATACTGTATAAGTTTTTGACCCGCCCGTTCACCTCCCCCGTGATGTGGTGCTCCTCCAGTTTTTCCCGGAGGAACTGGCACATCTCCTGGTTGTATTTCTCCAGGGCGCCCTTCTTCCGGGCCAGGCCCTCCTGGATCTGCTGGTAAGCCTCGGGTTCCAGATAGAAGAATGACAGGTCTTCCAACTCGGCCTTGAGGCGGAACATGCCCAGGCGGCCGGCCAGGGGGGCATAGATATCCAGGGTCTCCCGGGCGATGCGTTTCTGCTTGGCGGGCTCCATAAACCCGAGGGTCCGCATGTTGTGGTCCCGGTCGGCCAGCTTCACCAGCAGGACCCGGATGTCGTGGGACATGGAGAGGATCATCTTGCGGATATATTCCGCCTGCTGGGTTTGCCGGTCGCCGAAGACCAGCTGGCCGATCTTGGTGACCCCGTTGACGATATCCGCCACTTCCTCGCCGAAATATTCGTCCAGTTCATCCAGGGAGGCGGCGGAGTCCTCCACCGTGTCGTGGAGCAGGCCGGAAGAAACGGTGATGGGCCCCAGGCCCATCTTGGCCAGATGATAGGCCACTTCCAGGGGGTGGGACAGGTAGGGCTCGCCGCTCAGGCGCAACTGGCCTTCGTGGGCCTTGGCTGAAAAGATATAGGCTTTCTCGATGAGACCGGTGTCCGCCTCGGGGTGATGCTTCTGCACTTCCTCCACGATGTCCTGGAGGCGGATAATCCGGTTAGCCATGCTGCTCCTGGGCGACCTTCCTTTTGGTAGCCGCAGGCTTTAGCCTGCGCTTAAAGTCCCCCTTTCCTAAAGGGGGATTTGGGGGGATTATCAAGAGATTATATTACCCCTGGCCCCCTCCTGAATAAGCTTCCCCAAGTAATCCCACAGCTCTTTCAAGGGAATAAATTTCGTCTCGTTCGAACCCCTTTCTTTTACCTCTGCCTGCCCTTTGTCCAGGGCCTTGGCCCCCACCACCACCCTGAAGGGCAGCCCCAGGAGGTCGCAGTCCTTGAACTTTACCCCCGGGCGCTCGTCCCGGTCATCCAACAGCACTTCCACCCCGGCGGCTTCGAGATCGGCGTGCAGGCTCTCGACACACTCCCGGACCGCCGGGTCATTGAGGGCGATGGGAATCAGGCCGACCTGGAAAGGGGCCAGGGCCATGGGGAAAATGATGCCGTTGGCGTCGTGGCCCTGCTCGATGGCCGCGGCCACGATGCGGCTCACGCCGATGCCGTAGCAGCCCATGTAAAGATACTGCTCCTTGCCTTCCTGATCCAGGTAGGTGGCCTTCAGGGCCTTGGAATACTTGAGGCCCAGCTTGAAGATGTGCCCCACCTCGATGCCCCGGAGGATCGTCAGGACCCCCCCGCACCGGGGGCAGGGGTCTTGTTCGGTTACCGACCGGAGGTCCGCCACCGCGGTGATCTTCACGTCCCGGCCCGGGTTGACCTGCTTCAGGTGGTAGTTGTCCCGGTTGGCCCCGGTGACCATGGCGGTCATCCGGGCCACCGCCTGGTCGGCGTAGATGGGCAGCTTGAGTTTCACCGGGCCGGCAAAACCCACTTCGGCCCCGGTGAGTTCCTGAACCCGGATAAGCCCCGCCAGGATCAGGTCGGTAACTCCCAGGAGGTTTTTCACCTTCACTTCATTGACGTCGTGGTCCCCCCGAATCAGGACCGCCACCGGTCCCTCGTCCGTCTCATAGATCAAAGTCTTGACGATGTCGGCGGGCGTCACCTTGAGAAACGCCGCCACTTCCCCCACGGTGCGCACGTTGGGGGTGGGCGCCAACTCCGGGGCGTCGCCTACCGGCGGACCGGGCGAGCCCGGCGCCGGCGCCACCTCCGCCTTCTCCAGGTTGGCGGCATAGTCGCAACTGGTACAGGAAGCCAGCAGGTCCTCGCCGGTGTCCGCCAGGACCATGAATTCGTGGGAAAAGCTGCCGCCGATGGGGCCGGAATCCGCCTCCACCACCTTGAAGGACAGGCCGCAGCGGCTGAAGATGCGGTTATAGGCGTCGTACATCCGGCGGTAGCAGGCCTCGGCGCCGGCCTCATCCGCGTCGAAGCTGTAGGCGTCCTTCATGATGAATTCCCGCCCCCGGATCAGGCCGAAGCGGGGCCGGATCTCATCGCGAAACTTCACCTGGATCTGATAGAGGTTCAAGGGCAACTGCCGGTAGGAGTGCACTTCCTTGCGCACCAGGTCGGTAATCACTTCCTCATGGGTTGGCCCGAAACAGCAGTCCCGGCCATGGCGGTCCTTAAAGCGCAGCAGCTCCTTGCCGTAAACCTGCCAGCGGCTGGATTCCTGCCACAGCTCCGCCGGCTGCACCGCCGGCAGCAAGACCTCCTGGGCCCCGGCCCGGTCCATCTCCTCCCGGACAATCCGCTCCACCTTGCGGAGGACCCTTAAACCCAGGGGCAGGTAGTTATAGATCCCCGAGGCCAGCTTGCGAATCATCCCGGCCCGGAGCAGCAAGCGGTGCGAGACCGCCTCGGCCTCCGCCGGGTTTTCTTTCAAAGTCGGTATCAGCAGTCGCGAAAACAGCATAAGCACCCCATCAGTTATTTTATCACATACATCTGACGATATGAATATCTTACGATACGAACCCTCTTCCCCACAACCCCATCGGCGTCGGGAGGGGCCGGGGCGCGCCATTTATGCCTGAGATAGATGCGGTGGCTGGCGAGAGACTGGGAAGGGGAAGCTAAAATCCGGGCGCGTCTCACGCGCCATTCTTGGTGCGTAAGTCGCTACGAAGGGAAATTAGCTTTTTTAGCGCAGTTTGGGAACAGAAGAAAAGTGGCGCCCAGGGACGGCCGCCCCACCAACTCCTTCCCCGGTAGGGCGGGCCTCCGTGCCCGCCATCAAGGTATTTGCCGAGCGTAGGGCGGGCACTGCCCGCCATTCCTTTTCTCCAGCAGACCACCGGTCAGGTCCGGGCCGCCTGGCGCCGGCCGCTCTCCCCCGGACTGGCCGGGAAGAGCCGCTCACTCTCCATGCGAAAGGCGCCGTCCATCAGCACTTCCAGGTTGACCACGTCCTCCCGGTTATAACTGAGGAGCAAGTCCAGGGCGCCCTTGTCCCCCCGCTGGTAGCGCTGCCACAGGAGCACCGCCATGTAGCCGTCCATGCCGTTCACGGCCTTGGGCCGATGGATGCCGAAGCGGGGTTCGATGCGCTTCAGCCCCCCCTTGAACCCCAGGCGGGCCATGAGAAAGCGCAGGTCCACGTGGGCCGGAGGCAAATTCAACTCGGGGAAGTAGGCCTTGAGCACCGGCAGGTCGAACTGGGTGCCGTTGAAGGTGACCAGGAGGTCGAACTCGGAAAGAACCTGGGGGAACTCTTGCAGATTAAATCCCTGCACGAACTGGCGCATGGTCTGGCCGTCGTAGAGGCCCGCCACCGTGACCAGCAACCCCGGCCAGACTTTGCCGTAGGTCTCGATGTCGAGATACGCGGTGCGGGGCCGGAACTGGCGAAAGAGGCGCCAGTGCTCCCCAGCCTGGAGCCGGGCGGCGAAATAGGCGGCGTCCGACAGATGCCCCAGGGACCCGGTGAGTTCTGCTTTCAGCCCGTCCAGCCGGCCCCGGGACAGGCCCTGGACCCGTTGGGCGGCCAGAAAATCCTCCCAGGTGGCCAACCCCTGCCGCCAGAAATAAGTCTCCCGCCGGGGCCCCACCCCGGGCAGATGCAGGAAGGTGCGCTTTAACATTTTTAAAATATATCACTGCAAATGGGCTTTGTCACGAATGCACGCCTGATTGCCTCGCCGCATACCCGGCGGCGTCCGGTTCGGGCCGGGTCATCACGCCAGCCTGAGCCCCCTGCCGTTACCAAACTGCCATTATCGGCTCACGCATCCTCCACCGATATGGACTTCAATCTCTGGGGAGAAAAACCCCTGTGCCTGCCGCCGCCAACCCGGGGCAACTCTCCCGGCGACTTTTCTGCCGTTCCCTGGGGGGGCATTTCACCCATTGGTTTCTGAAACCCTCCCCCCGGTTGCTCCCGGGTAAAGTCGCCGCTTCCACTCTCAGGTAAGCCCATACTTTGCTCGCTGGGGGGGATGGCTTCAGGCTTCCTAAGAAACGCCGCGTCGCCCGGCCTTGGCGGGGTGGATGCCCTGGCGTCCGTGGGCGCCGGCGCTATTCCACCGGCCTCTGCCGGCAACTTCGCCCTATGCTTGAATTCATTCGTCAGTTGTTCCAGGGTGAAATCATAGCCCTCGCGCTTCACAAAGGCCATAAGGTCATCGCCATTGTCAAAAGCTTGAGCCTTTTTTTCAAACGCCGCGTCATCCTGCAACCGCTGGATAAATTCTCTTAAAGTTTTCATAGGCGCGTCCTTGACTTATCCTATCGGCACGGCGAGCGTGGGGCATGATTTTTTCTCGGTGGAGTCGGCCCACGATAACCCTCCTGATACGGAGTTGGTATCAAAAAAAAAGGGATTACGGCCTCGCGCAGCAATAAGTTACGAATCATCAGGAGTTTTGCTATGATTATTCAGGAATTTTCCGGAAAAGCTGAAATCCGCCGGGGAAATTATACCGGCTCCCCCTTTCAAATACTACCAACCATATATTTAACTTGTTGATATTTTTATTTTCTTTAACCGAAAACCGAAAACGGGATTAACCATCAGGGATTCTTGAGGCTGGGCCAACAAACTTGAACTATCTCCCTCTATCAAAGCCCCCACCCGGCGCCCGGGCCCTGGCCCTGGACATCCTGGCCGCGGCGGCTCGCCCCGGGCAATCGGTGGAAGAGCGTTTGGCGGCTGCTCTCAAGCGTTACCCCGGCTTGCCCCGGCGGGAACGGGCCTTGCTGCTGGAGTTGGTCCAGGGCGTGAAGCGCTGGGAGGTGCGGCTGGATTATCTGCTGGCCCGGCTTTCCCACATCCCCCTGGCCCGGCTCCACCCCCTGGTTTTGCAACTTCTGCGCCTGGGAGCGTTTCAGCTTCTGTGGCTCGATCGGGTGCCGGCCCGGGCGGTCCTTCATGAAGCCGGGAATCTGGCCAAGGCCAAAGGTCTCCCCCGGAGTCACGCGGGCTTTATCAACGCGGTGCTGCGCCGCTTGGCCGCCGGGGAGGCGCCGCCCCTCCCGGACCCCGAATCCGACCCGGTGCTGGCCCTGAGCGTGATCCACTCCCACCCCGCCTGGCTGGTCAGGCGCTGGCTGGCGCAGTATGGGCCCGAGGCTGCCGCCGCCCGCCTGATTGCCAACAATCAGATCCCGCCGCTCACGGTGCGGGTCAACACCCTGAAGATCGATCCTGCCGCCCTCATGGCCCGGTTGGCCGCCGAAGGGGTGGAGTCCCGGCGCACCCGGTTTTCCCCAGTCGGCCTCATATTTGAGGCCCTTAAGTCCTCCCCCACGGACCTGCCCTCTTATCGGGAGGGCCTCTGGCTCTTCCAGGATGAAGGGGCGCAGCTGGTTCCTGGTCTGCTGGCCCTGGGGCCGGACCTGCGCCTGGCGGAGATCGGCGCCGGCCGGGGAGGTAAGACCACCCACCTGGCCGAGGCCATGGGCAACTCCGGCCTGCTGGTGGCGGTGGACCGCCACCACCGCCGCCTGAAGGAACTGCAAGCCAACACGCGGCGCTGGGGCGTGACGGCCGCGCACCCCCTCCGGGCTGACGCCGCCCAGGCTCTCCCCCTGAAAACTGCCGCCCTGGACGCCGTGGTCCTGGACGTGCCGTGCTCCGCCCTGGGCATCATCAGGCGTCACCCGGAGATCAAGAGCCGGCTCCGGGAAGGCGACCTGACCACCTTCCCGCCCCGGCAGCAGGCCATGCTGGAAGGGGCCGCCAGGCTCTTGAAACCCGGCGGCCGCCTCCTCTATATCACCTGTACGACCGAACCGGCGGAAAATGAAGCGCAGATCAGCTCTTTCCTGGCCCGGCACCCGGAATTTCATCTGGCCACCGACCCCGGGCGGCTGCCGCCCCAGGCCCGGCTATTGATCCAGCCTCCCGGCTGGTTCCGCACCTCCACGGCGGAACACCACCTGGACGCCTTTTTCGCCGCGGTGCTGGCCAGAAATTGAGACCGGGCGTCAAACCGCTAATGCCAGCACCGGTCCGGGGCCTCTTTTATAATCGACAGGCCAGGCTGAGCTATTTATAATAACCTATGTCCACGACATCTTCTGCCCGGTTTCTCCCTTGGTTTATCGTTCTCGCCGCCGCGCTCATCCTCGGCGGTCTGGCCGGGTGCGTCACGGCGCCGCCGCCGCGGCCGCCGGTCATCGTGGCGCCGCCGCCCCCGCCGCCCCCGCCGCCGGAGCGCCCCGAGATCGACGCCCGGCGCTTCGCCAGGATCGACCAGGCGGCCAGGGAGGAGGTCGCCGCCGGACACGTCCCCGGGGCCGTCATCCTGGTGGGCCACCGCGGCAAGACCGTGTACCGCAAGGCCTTCGGCCAGCGCGCCCTGACGCCCCGGTCCCAGCCCATGAAGGTGGACACCATCTTCGATCTTGCCTCCCTGACCAAGGTCGTGGCCACCACGACGGCGATCATGGAACTGGTGGATCGCGGCCTTATCCATCTCGACAAACCCGCGGCCGCGTATTGGCCGGCCTTCGCCGCCAACGGCAAGGGAGAGATCACCATCCGGCAACTCCTGACCCACACGTCCGGTTTGCGCCCCGGGATGCCTTCCCGGCCCCACTGGTCGGATTACGACAGCGCGGTGGTGGCCATTGCCATGGACCACCCGGTCTATACCCCGAGGACCCAATTCCGTTACAGCGACGTCAATTTCATCACGCTGGGCGAGATCGTGCACCGGGTCTCCCACATGCCGCTGGACGTGTTTTGCAAACGTGAGGTCTTCGGGCCTCTGGGCATGAAGGACACGTCGTTTTTGCCGTCACCGGCGCTTAAACCCCGCATCGCGCCCACCGACTACCAGGGGCACGGGCTGCGCTGGGGCGTGGTGTCTGATCCCACTTCGCATCGCCTGGGCGGGGTGGCCGGTCATGCCGGCGTCTTTTCCACCGCCGACGACCTGGCCCTCCTGGCCCAGATGCTCGTCCACGGCGGCGAGAGTGAGGGCCGGCGTATTCTCAGCCCCGGGACGGTCGCGGCCATGACCAAAGCCCAGCGCCTCCCGGGCATCTCCACGCAGCGCGGCCTCGGCTGGGACATCCGCTCGCCTTACAGCCGGGTCTTCAACGCCGCGTTTCCGCAAGGTTCCTTCGGGCACACCGGCTATACCGGCACCGCCATGTGGATCGATCCCGGCTCGCAGACGTTTATGATCATTCTTACCTCCCGTCTGCATCCCAACGGCCACGGCAATGTCAAACCGTTGCGGGCCAAGACCGCGGCGGCCGTGGCCGCGGCCGTGCCCATGGGGCCGCCGGCGCTGGCCGCCT
>PEWM01000270.1 GCA_002779455.1 Deltaproteobacteria bacterium CG07_land_8_20_14_0_80_60_11 | reverse complement strand
ACCCTCATGGGATGAATACTTCATGCTCATCGCCAAGCTGGTGAGCACCCGGAGCACCTGCAACTCCCGGCCCACGGGCGCGGTGCTGGTGAAGGACCGGCAGATTCTGGCCACGGGCTACAACGGCTCCATGCCCGGGGCGCCCCACTGCTCCGATCAGGTCATGGCCGACGGCAGCCCCTACTGCCATCGGCGGGCCTTGAGAATCGCCGACGTGGACAAGTACAACTACTGCCGGGCCTCCCACGCCGAGGCCAACGCCATCGCCCAGGCGGCCCGCTACGGCGTGGCCATCAAAGGGGCGACCCTGTACGTCACCTTGCAGCCCTGTTTCGTGTGCCTCAAGCTTTTGGCCACGGCCCAGATCAAGCGGGTTTACTTCGAACTGGCCTACGGCTCCAACGATGCGGCCCGGGACGAGTTCTGGAAAAACGCGGTGGCCGAGGCGGGCTTTGAGGTCTTTGAGCAGTTAGCCATCACGCCGGGGGCCCTGGAATTCATCCTGCCAAGCCTCACGGGGATTACTTCCAAGCGGCGCCTGGCGGCCACTGCGGCGGCGGAGGGGCCGAACTTCGTCGGGGCGGTGGAGTCGGAGTAGGAAGAATGGCGGGCGGTGCCCGCCCTACATGACTGGGACATCGGCGGGTGGGGCAAGAAACTTATTGCAATTTATGGCAAATCCAGGCATTAATGAGTAAGCTGCCGAAATAACACGGATTCCCAACCGCTTTCTGGGTTGGGGAAGGGATTGTCATAGGGCCTATTACGGAAAAGTCCCTGATTCCCTTTCCCAGGTAGTTCTTCATGGGCCTTTGGCCCACCCATAAAGCATGGAAAGTTCGGTGGGGCGGGCCTCCGTGCCCGCCACAGTGAAATGGTGCGCAGTGCGCACCCTTGAAAAAACTGGTCCCCTTTCCCAGGCAGACATGCTGATCACCATGGCCACGAAAAGCGAGACGCCGAAAAAAAAGACCGCCAACCGGAAGCCCAAGGCCGCGCCGGCGCCCGAGGTCTCCTGGCCGCGGCGGTTGGGCCAGGAGATGGCGGCCCTGCTGCTGTTGGGGCTGGCCGGGTTTTTCCTGCTGGCCCTGGGGAGCCATTCTTTGGCCGACCCCCAGGGGTTGCTGGCCCTGTGGCAGGCCGCGGCGGTCCACAACGCCGCCGGCAAGGCCGGGGCCCTGGTGGCAAACTACCTCATCCGGGGGCTGGGGCTGGCCTCCTACTGGGCGCCCCTGATGCTCCTGGGCCTGGCCTGGCAATCCCACCACGAAGGCCTGGAGGACCTGGGCTGGCTCCAAACCCTCTCGGGCCTGGGGGTCTTGCTGGCGTCGGCGGGGCTGTTGTCCCTCGGGTGGGGCGGGGGCAGGCTGCATGGCGGAGGCTATTTAGGGAGTCTCCTGTCGGCCATCTTGCTCCCCAGCCTCAATCAGGTCGGGGCTGCTCTGGCCCTGATTCTGGTCCTGCTTATCAGTGTCATGGGGGCCACCCGCCTGTCCTACGTGGGGCTCATGGCCCTCCTGGGCCAGGCGCTTAGGTCCGCCTTGCGCCTGGGGCGGCGGCGGGAAGAAGAGTTGCCGGAGGCGCCCCCGTACCACCGCCGGCGGCCAACCGTCGGGCGCCAGATTCTCACCCCGACCGGGGGCGAGGCGGAAGTCCCGGTCCTGACGCCGTCAGTTTCGACCCCGGCGCCGGCGGCCGCCGGCCCCAAATCCCGCCAAGCCGGGCCCACCCCGGGGGCCTATACCCTGCCGAGCCTGGACCTCCTGGACCCGTCGCCCCCCTGGAACCACCAGGTGCAGGAGAACATCATGCTGGCCCAGGCCGAGAAGCTGGAGAACACCCTGCGCCATTTCGGGGTGGAGGGCCGGGTGACCGCCATCATGACCGGTCCGGTGGTGAGCCGCTTCGAATACGAGCCGGCCCTGGGAGTTAAGATCAGCAAGATCACCGGGTTGGCCGACGACCTGGCCCTGGCCCTGAAGGCCCTGTCCATCCGCATCGTGGCGCCGGTGCCGGGCAAGGGGGTGCTGGGCATCGAGGTGCCCAACCCCAAGCGCCAGGTGGTGGGCCTCCGGGAGATCCTGGCGGACGGGGCTTACCAGAAGTCCGCCTCCCGCCTGACGCTGGCCCTGGGCAAAGACATCATGGGCACCTCGGTGGTCACCGACCTGGCCAAGATGCCCCACCTCCTCATCGCCGGGGCCACCGGCAGCGGCAAGAGTGTGGGCCTCAACGCCATGATTCTGAGCATCCTCTTTAAGGCCACCCCGGAAGAGGTGCGCTTCCTGATGGTGGACCCCAAGCGCATCGAGCTGTCCATGTACGAGGACATTCCCCACCTCCTCCACCCGGTAGTGTTCAACCCCAAGGAAGCCACCACCGCCCTCCACTGGGCCGTGGGGGAGATGGAGCGCCGTTACGCCTTCCTGAGCGATTTGAGCGTGCGCAACATCGAAGGCTACAACCAGAAGGCCAAAGCCAAGAAGACGGACCCCCGGATCGAAGAGGGCATCCTGCCCCGGGGCCTGCCGTACCTGGTCATCGTCATCGACGAACTGGCGGACCTGATGCTGGTGTCCTCCCGGGACACGGAAGAGTACCTGATCCGCCTGGCCCAGAAGGCCCGGGCCTCGGGGATCCACCTGATTGTGGCGACCCAGCGGCCCTCGGTGGACGTCATCACCGGCCTCATCAAGGCCAACTTTCCCACCCGCATCTCCTACCAGGTTTCGGCCCGGACGGACTCCCGGGTCATCCTGGACGCCATGGGGGCCGAGCGCCTCCTGGGCATGGGGGACCTCCTGTTCATACCGCCGGGCACCTCCCGCCTGAAGCGCATCCACGGGCCTTTTGTCACGGAAGAGGAAGTCACCCGGGTGACGGAGTTCCTGAAGGCCCAGGCGGCGCCGGCGTATGAGCCCGGGATTACCGAGATGCGGGAGCAGGAGGAGGGGGTCGCCGAAAACGGCGAGAGGGACGAGAAGTACGCCGACGCCGTGGAGCTGGTGGCCGAGACCCGGAACGCCTCCATCTCCATGCTGCAGCGGCGGCTCCGGGTGGGCTACAACCGGGCGGCCCGCATCATCGAGACCATGGAAAAAGAGGGCCTCATCGGCCCCTCCGACGGCATCAAGCCCCGGGAGGTTTACGTCCAGAGGCGGTGATTCCCCCTTGCAAGATTTTAATTTATCCCTCCCCTAATAATAAAATACCTAAAGTTTTAACCTAAATGTCCGTATACGTATTTAGCTGGTTATCGCTCCACTTTTGCAATATCCAGGAGAATTGTTGATGGAACTCAGGATTGATGATATATTTAAAACCATGCGGGCCGAAATGAAGCAAGCGTCTTTTTTTGATAGCAGACCTAAGGGACAACTTTTAAAATGGATTGGAAGTAAATATAAATATGCTTATATAATTGTCTCTTATTTTGATCTTAAATATAATAAATATATAGAACCATTTGTTGGAACAGGGGCCATTCTTGCAACATTGTCACCTAAAATTGCCATCGCAGGGGATACATTAAAACCTCTTATTGAAATATGGAAACTTCTACAAGATGACCCTCAAAGACTTATAGATTACTATGCAAATGTAATAAATAAATATTCCTTCGATAGGGAAAAAATATACACAGAAATTCTCAAGAAGTACAATTCTTTACCCAATGGATTAGATTTACTGATTCTTAGTAGGACATGTTATGGTGGAGTAGTACGATTTACAAAAGAAGGGAAAATGAGTACTCCAATAGGACCCCATAAGCCAATACCACCAAAAACCTTTGCAGATAGAGTGATTGATTGGAGAGAAAGAGTAAAAGGAACAACATTTGTAAATCAACCATTTATTAAAACAATGGCATTAGCAAGAGATGGCGATCTTATATATTGCGACCCTCCTTATATTGAGTCTCAATCAATCCTGTATGGATCTCAATATTTTGAATTTAAAAAACTAATTGAAGAAATCAAGCGATGCAAAGAAATAGGTGCAAAGGTGGCCTTGTCGATTGATGGGAAGAAAAAATCAGGCAAACGAGTTGTAAATCTGAACATTCCTACTGGTATTTTCGAAAGGGAAATATATTTAGATTGTGGAAGTTCAATGTTAAAGAGGTTCCAAGTTAATGGGAAAACAATGGTTGGAGAGGATGTTTCTGAGAGGCTTTTATTAACCTGGTAATTGTAATTATGGCCACTTCTTAACAATTTCAGGCCATCTCGTTGCAACTTCTCGCCCAAATATTACTTCATCTACCAGCCCAATATGCATCATATCTATTAATCTGCACAAATATGATTTTCCTTTTATCCACCACGTAAAGTTATCATCTACAAAAAGGTAGTGTTCTATCTTTTTTCCTAAAATTTTCTCTGCTTCTAATAATTCGTATCCGTCAAGTTGAGTCTCGTAGACGCCATCTGCAACCCGGCTTCCAAAAGTAGTTGTGCCATAATATTCTTTGATTTCCCAAATGGCAATTGGATTATGAATGGTGGGATAAGCGCCGTCCATCCAGCGCGATAGAGTAATGGCCGGTTTATTATCTTTATCAGTTATAAGAGATAATCCCCTTGGGTTATCACAAAAGGTTTTGCCTTTTAAATATGCTTCTACTAATATATTTACAATACATGAAAGATAGTTGAAATGTCTTTTATCAGCCCTTTGTTTATTTAAACGTAACATGCATTTAGGATTATGTATTGAACGTAAATGCTCAAAAAGCTGCTTTGCTTGGTCCCTATTCATTAATAATGGTGCTATATTCTTTTCAATAATATAATTTCTATAATTTAAATAAATTAAGACATCAGATACTAAGTCATTACTTATATTAACTTTTTCTTCGAGGATTTTAAATTCTTCCCTTTTATATGTTTTCATGCCCTTGTTTTTTGGCAATCTATTAGAATAGCCTAATAATTCTGATGCATATTTTACAATAGCCCAAAAATTGTTTGGTCTATTTACAAAATCCGGATTAGGAATCATTTGAATCTTCTATAAGCAATTGATGGGGTTCAATTCTCAGGGCACCAGCTATTTTAGAAATATTTAAAGCAGAAATATTTCTTTCTCCTCTTTCAACTGCCCCAACGTAGGTCCTGTGGAGCCCACATAACTCTGCCAGTCGCTCTTGGGAAAGCCCGACTCTCTGCCTATAAGACCTGATATTCTTTCCAATAATCTTAAGAATAGTCATTATGGATAAAAATTATTAGGGCTTGATAACTATAAGTCTACAGACTATAAGTAGCATTATTAGATAAACTTTCGTAAGGATTCTCGTTAACAATAAGTTTTAATGTAAACCGTGTACCTAAAAATGGTTGACAATCGGTTCCCTCTGGGTGATTTTATTTAAGATGAATTATGCGGATTGGGAAGAGCTGTTTAGCCTTTCGGCGGCGGCGTTGTGGCACCGGCTGGGGGAGGCCAGTGCGCTCCGGGAGCGGCATTTCGGGCGGGGCGTCAGTTTCTGCGTCATCATTAACGCCAAGTCCGGCATGTGCTCCGAGGACTGCGCCTTTTGCTCCCAGTCGGCCAAGGCGGCCAGCCAGGCGCCGCACTATCCCCTGCTCTCCCAAGAAGAGTTGGTGGCCGCCGCCCGGCGGGCGGCCGCGGCGGGGGCCTCGCGCTTCTCCCTGGTGACCGCGGGCCGGGGGGTCATATCGCCCCGGGAGCAGAGCGCCATTTTATCGGCGGTGGCCGCCATCAGAGAGGCCGTGCCCATCCGCGTCTGCGCTTCCCTGGGGATTGTGGACCGGGGCTTCCTGACGGAGTTGAAGGCCGCGGGGCTGTACCGTTTTCACCACAACCTGGAGACCGCGGCGTCCTTTTTCCCCCGGATTTGCACCACCCACAGCTTTGCCGAGCGGGTGGCCACCATCGAGCACGCCCAGGAGGCCGGGTTGTCGGTGTGCGCCGGGGGGATCTTCGGGTTGGGGGAGACTCTGGCCCAGCGCTGGGAGATGGCCCGGACACTTCAAACCCTTGCCGTGGACGCCATTCCTCTCAACTTTCTCCACCCCCTGGCCGGTACCCCCCTGGAGCACCGCCCGCGGCTGGACCCCCTGACGGCCCTGAAGATCGTGTGCGCCTTTCGCTTCACTTTCCCGGAGCGCTCGGTCATCATCTGCGGCGGCCGCCAGGTCACCCTGCGCTCTTTGAGTCCCCTGCTGTTCGCCGCCGGGGCCGATGCCCTGATGACCGGGGACTACCTCACCACCCGTGGCCGCCTGCCCGATGACGACCGGCAGATGCTGACGGATTTGGGGCTGGAGTTGGTGCAGGAGACCGCCGCGAAGAGAACCAGTGGCACAGGCTTCCAGCCTGTGGGTTGACCATGTGAACAACAAGCCATTTTCCACAGGCCAGAGGCCGGTGCCACTGAATGAAAAGTTTCTGGTTTGGGCAAAGTTGAGGCAATTTTATTTTCGGTGATTTTCCAGAATTCTTATAAAGGGAAAGGCGCGTGAGGCGATCACTGCCAGAGCTTCCCCCCCTCCGGGGGGTCTTTATCACCGGCACCGACACCGACGTCGGCAAGACCTGGGTGGCCGCCGGGCTCACCGCGGCGCTCCGGCAGCAGGGGGTTGCGGCGGTTTATTTCAAACCGGTCCAGAGTGGCTGCCCCCAGGAAGGGGGGCGTCTGATCCCCACGGATGCCAACTTTGCCCGGACTCTGGCCGGTTTGACCGAGCCCCTGGAGGTCCTCACCCCCATCGCCCTGCGGCTGCCCCTGGCCCCCGGGGTGGCTGCGGCCCAGGCAGGGGTGGCGGTGGACCTGGGGCGGATTGCCGCCAGTCTCCGGGACCTGGCGGCCCGGTATGAATTTCTGGTGGTGGAAGGCGCCGGGGGGCTGTACGTCCCCCTCGTGGGCACGCATTTCCTGGTCCTGGACCTGATCCGATGGCTGGGCTTACCCCTGGTGGTGGTGGCCAAATCCGGCCTGGGGACCATCAACCATACGGTTCTCACCGTCAAGGCGGCGCTGGCGGGCGGCATCGAGGTGATCGGGGTCATCCTCAACCGCTATCCCGACAACCCGGGGCTGGCGGAAGAAACCAATCCCGGGGTGATCGAGGCCCTCACCGGGGCGCCCGTCTTAGCAAAGCTGCCGGAAGTGCCGGACCTTACTTCCCCGGCGGGCCGGGAGGTTTTTCTGGCGGCGGTTAAGCCCATAGCCGAGCAACTCCTGGGGGTACTTAGATGAGACTGCGGCTAATATCGCAATTGCGCTATCCCGGGCTGATCTCGGGCATTGATATGCTGCCAGTATAGCCGCAACCCTGATAATGACCCGGTAGGGGCGGGTTTCAAACCCGCCCCTACAGCACCGCGGAGATGCCGGCGCCACCAAAGAGACAGAATGGATGCATTAACCCAAGAACTGGCAGCGCTGGCGGCCCGGTCCCTCAGGCGGCGCCTGCGGGTGGTGGACGAGGTGCTGCCCGGCGGCAAGGTCAGGGTGGCCGGGCAGGTCCTCCTCAATTTATCCTCCAACGATTATCTGGGCCTGTCCCAGGACCCCCGGGTTATCGCGGCGGCCTGCGCAGCGGCGGCCCGATGGGGCGCCGGGGCCGGGGCCTCCCGCCTGGTGGTGGGCCACCTGGCCCTGCACGAGGCGGTGGAAGCCAAACTGGCCGGTTTTAAGGGCACCGAGGCCGCGGTGATTTTTCCCACCGGCTACATGGCCAACGTGGGGACCCTCGCCGCCCTCATGGGGCCGGGGGATGTGATCTTCAGCGACCGGCTCAATCACGCCAGCATCTATGATGGCATCAAGCTCTCCGGGGCCGCCTTGCAGCGCTTTCCCCACCGGGATCTGAACCGCCTGGAGCTGCTGCTGCGTGAGGCCGGGGTCGCCCGGCGGCGCTTGATCGTCACCGACTCGGTGTTCTCGGTGGACGGCGACCTGGCGCCGCTTGCGGACCTGGTGGCTTTAAAGGCGCGATACGGGGCCTGGCTGATGATCGACGAGGCCCACGCCACCGGAGTGTTGGGAGCGAAGGGCGGCGGACTGGCCGAAGCTTTGGGCCTGACCCGGGAAGTGGACATTCATATGGGGACGTTTTCCAAGGCGTTGGGTTCCCAGGGGGGCTTCGTGGCCGGGGATCGGCGCCTGGTGGACTACCTCCACAACCGGGCCCGGTCGTTCATCTACTCCACCGCCCTGGCCCCGCCGGTGCTGGGGGCCATCGACCGGGCCCTGGATATTGTGATTCAAGAGCCGGAGCGGCGGCTTTTTCTCAAGCGGGAAGCCGATCTTTGGCGCCGGAGCTTGCTATCTGCGGGCCTGGATATCCTCGGGAGCGAAACCCAGATTGTGCCGGTGCTGGTGGGAGAAAACGACCGCACCCTAAAATTTGCTGCGCACCTCATGGACCAGGGGCTCATGGCGGTGGCCTTGCGCCCCCCCACGGTGCCGCCGGGCCGGGCCCGGGTGCGGTTTTCCCTGTCCGCGGCCCATGCCCAAGATGACCTGTCCCAGGCCCGGGAGGTCATCGTGGCCACCGCCCGAGCCATGGGGCTGGGGTCATGACCACCCTGGTCTTTTTCCACGGCTGGGGCGCCTCCGGCCGGGTCTGGGAACAGCAGGCGGCGGCCTTCGGGGACCGGATGACGGTCTTGACGCCCACGGTCCCGGTCTGGGAAGTAAGCTGGTTTTCAGAATTCTTACGAAAATTAGAAAAAATGCCGCTGCGGGAATGCTGGTTGGTGGGCTGGTCCCTGGGGGGCATGCTGCTCCTGGAGGCCCTCAGCCGCCTCACGGACCCGCCGCCCGGAGGGCTGGTCCTGGTGGGGGTGGCCCCGGTCTTTACCCAACGTCCGGATTACCCCTGGGGACAACCCCTGGCCGTGGTCCGGGCCATGCGCCGGGCCCTTATGAAAAACCCGCCGCAGGTGTTGGCTCAGTTTGCTGAACAGTGCCTGGCCCCGGGGGAGGCGGCGTTGGTCCCCCAGGCCCGGGCGGCGTTGGCTGCCCCGGCGGCCGCCGGGACCCTGGCGGCGGGCCTCGATTATTTGCTGCACCGTGACCTGAGGCCCCTGCTCCCCCGCCTGCCCGCCGGGGCAGTCATCATCCAGGGGCAGGAGGACCGGATCGTGCCCCCGGCCCAGGGACGGTTCCTTCAGAAACAGCTTCCCAGCGCCAGGTTAAATCTTTTGCCAGGGGCCGGGCATCTCCCCTTTTTGACCCAGGCGGCGGCCTTTAACCGGATATTGGCAGAATGCTTGAGCACAATGAACTAAAGGGCCTGCCCGGGTTGGGGCCGGCGCCGCCCACGTTGGACTGCATGGACGTCAAGCAAGGCATCAGACGGAATTTCGCCCGGCGGGCCCGGTCCTATGACCGTCATGCCGAGATGCAGCGCCGCATGGCCCACGGACTGGTGGCGGCAGTGGGAGAATCGCTGGCCCGGGCCGGGCGCATTCTGGAGATCGGCTGCGGCACCGGCTATCTTACCCATCTCCTCCGGCAGGCCAACGGGGAGGCCCGGCTGGTCGCTCTCGACCTGGATGCCGCTCTGGTGGCGGCGGCCCGGCGGCGCCTGGGGCCGGAGGCGGGGGTTTCGTGGCTGGTGGCGGACGGGGAGACCCCGCTCCGGGGCGAGTATGATCTGATCATCGCCAACGCCACCTTCCAGTGGTTCACCCGCCCCGGGGAGACGCTGGCCGCCTACTACCGGAGCCTGGCTCCCGGGGGCGTCCTGGCGTTCTCCACCCTGGGACCCCAAACTTTTCGGGAACTGGCCGAGGCCCTGAACCGGGCCGCCCGGAGCCTGAACCTGCCCACAACCCCACCGATTCCCGCCCAGGGGTTTGGCGACCGGGAGACCTGGTCCGACCGCCTGTATCGGGCCGGATTCCGTCAGGCCCGGCTGACCCGGGAAATGGCCACCGCCAGCTTCCCTTCGGTTAAGGAGTTTCTCAAGGCCCTCCAGGCCACGGGCGCCACCAATCCCCGGCCTTGCCCCTTTTCGCCCCGCCTGCTGACCGCACTCATTGAGGCCTATCAGACCAATTACGCCAGAGACGGCGCCATCCCGGTAAGCTACGACATGATCTGGGCGGTGGCCGAAAAATCCTGAAAGCAGTTTTTCATGGGCCTTTGGCCCACCCATAAAGCATGAAAAGGTGGTATTGGCTGGTGGCGCAGCCTTTCCAGGCTGTGCAGGACTAACCTGCTACTTTGGCACAGGCTGGAAAGCCTGTGCCACCGATTTAAAAGCAATGCTGTTCACTTAAAGGGCGGTGGTCAAAATGTAGGGCGGGCACTGCCCGCCAAAATCCTTATAACTAACAGCCGAGGGCGGCTGTTCCACATTATTTTCCTTTGATGGGAGGTTGCCAAACCAGGC